>JBOHUP010000347.1:0-8998 GCA_050734615.1 Candidatus Dormibacteraceae bacterium
TCGACATGCGATCGCGCAAGCTCGCCGACACCGTTGGCGAGATTTCCAATTCCCACCGACGCGGTGCCCGGCTTCATGACCGGAGCCGCCGCAGCGAGGACCTGGGCCGCCAGCTTCTCGGCGGTCGCCAGGTCGGCCGCGGTCTCGTCGGGAACCAGCAACACGGCCGACGCCATGCGGACCAGGGTGAGCGCCCCGGGCAGGCGGGAGCGGATGATCGGGCTCAGGGCTCCGTCGAGCCGGTCCTGGTGACCTCTGGCGCCGAGCGCCGCTTCGGTCTGATCGTCATCCGGCTCGAGCACGACCACCCATGCCCGCTGCGGGAGACGGTGCCCGAGGCGCTCGGCCTGGCGTGCGACACGCTCGGCCTCATCCGACTCCAGTCCGCCGGCCAGCAACTCCTCGACCAGGTCGCCGCGTAACCGGCGCTCGACCTCGGCCGCGGCCCGCTCCTTCGAGAGCTCGAGCGCCAGGACCGTCGAGCCGTGTTCCAGGGCCCGCCGCCTGCCATCCGAGTCGCGGGTCTTCTCGTCTACGCCGACCGCCAGCAGGCCAAGGATGTCTGAGCCGGCCCGCACCGGGACCAGATCCAGCGCACGCGCCGGACGGCCGGCGTTGATCCTCACCTCGCGGGCTCCTGCGTGCGCCAGTGGGTTCGGCACATGGATTCGCGGAGGCATGCCGTCGGACGTCTCTCCCGCCCCGCGCACCCTGTACCCGTCGACCGAATACAGCGCTGCGCGACCACCGGACAGCGACCCGACCGCTTCGAGGATCGCCTTGATTCCAGCGCCTTCCAGCGAAAGCTTGGTGAAACGCTCGTGGATGTCGTGGGACAGGCTTATCTCGGCGAGCTGGACCTCGGTTCGCCGCTGCAGCTCGCTGCGCTCGAGGATGCCCGCGACCTGGCCCGCGATCGCCCGGAGGAAGTCGATGTCACCCGAGTTGAAGTCGCGCCTTTCGGTGCTCTGCACGTTGATCACCCCGACCAGGCGCGGCCCCGACTCGATCGGCACCGAGAGCATCGAGTGAAACCGGTCCTCATCGAGACCCGGCACCAATTTCCAATGCGGCTCCTGGCTGACGTCCGCGACCACGGCCGGCCGTCGCGTGTCGGCCACCCAGCCGGTGATGCCCTCGCCGACGCGCATGACGACCTTGCCGATCATGTTCTCGTTCAGGCCGTTGGTGGCCGTCAGCAGAAGCTCGCGACCGGGAGGTGTCAGCAGGTAAAGCGAGCACACGTTGGTGCCGATGGCCGACGTGGCCTCGCGGATGATCAGGTCGAGGAGCTCGTCGGGGCGCTGTGTGGACGCGGCCGCCTGGGCCAGCCGGACCAGGAAGCCGAGCTCGCGCGAGGCAAGGCTGGAATCGTGGCCCACGGCTGCCACCTCGGACACCGGCTTCAGATTACGGCTGCTTTTCACGCCTGACCTCGTGTCAACAACACTAGTGGAGGCCTGTTCTCTAGTGTTCTTTATACGGCCTAGCGGCGGGCTACGCACGTCCGATGGAGCGAGTTAGGCTTCCGGTCGTGGCCTCACCCCACTCCGGCCAATGGCGGGAGCAGTTCGCCGGAGTCGAGCTGCCGGTACCCGTCCTGGGCGGGGGCACGGTCGGTGGGGTCAACTTCGACAACGCGGCCAGCACACCGCCGCTCAAACGCGTCCGCGATGCGGTCAACGGGTTTTCCGACGTGTATTCGAGCGTGCATCGCGGGACCGGGTACAAGTCGAGGCTTGCCACCGAGGCTTACGAGCAGGCGCGCGAGCTCGCCGCGGACTTCCTGGGGGTCGACAGGCAATCGCAGGTGGTGATCTTCGTCAAGGGCACAACCGATGCCTTGAACCGAATCGCGGCGGAGGAAGCTCGCCTCCACGACCGCCAGGTCCTGGTCACCGAGATGGAGCACCACGCAGACCTGCTGCCCTGGAGGCACCGCAGCGGACACCTCATGGTCGGGCTGTCCGAGGACGGCCATATGGACCTCGACGCAATCGAGCATGCCTTGCGCAGGAGCGGCGGCAAGATCGGCCTGGTCGCGGTTTGCGGCGCATCGAACGTCACCGGATTCGTCACCCCGGTCCACGAGGTTGCAGAGCTCGCCCACAGGTACGGCGCACGAATCTCCGTCGACGCGGCCCAGCTGGCCCCGCACCACCGGATCGACGTGCGAAAGGCGGAAGATCCCGGCCATCTCGACTTCGTTTCGCTGTCCGGGCACAAGATGTACGCGCCCTACGGCGCAGGCGTGCTGGTGGCGCCGCGCGATTTCTTCGCCGGCGCTCCCGAGGTGATGGGCGGAGGTGCGATCAACATCGTCACCTGGGACGACACCGTCTGGGCCGACCTGCCGGACCGCGAGGAGGCGGGATCGCCCAACGTGATCGGCGCAGTGGCGCTGGGCGTCGCGATCGAGACCCTGCTCGAGCTCGGTTTCGACGAGATGCTGCGCTACGAGACAGCGTTGGGCGAGCACCTCATCGCCGCACTCGGGGCGGTGCCCGGCGTGACCATCCTGGGTGGTAGCCCGGACACAGCGCGTGGCGCGGAGCGACTCAGCCTGGCGAGCTTTGTCGTCGACGGCATGCACCACGGCCTGGTGGCAGCGGCTCTGAGCCACGAATGGGGAATCGCGGTGCGCCACGGGTGCTTTTGCGCCAACCCGTATGTCTTTCACCTGCTCCACATGAACAAGCAGGAGGTGCAGGGCGTCGAAGACGAGGTCAACGCGGGACGTCGACGGGCCTTGCCGGGGGCGGTGCGTGCGAGCCTTGCTCCGTACAACACCGAGGCCGAGGTCGACCGCTTCGTGGAGGCCGTCTCTCGCGTCGCCCGCGGTCGGCTGAGGGCGACTTACGAACAGGCGGAGGACGGCACCTTCGCCCCTGCGGGCGGGTGGCCGAGAATCCCGAGCCCGTTGCGGACGCTGGCCAAGAACCCGAGCCAGGCGAGCCACTAGGCCGATGATCAAGTTCATCGTCGAGGTCCTGCTCGCGATCTTCCTGCACCCGATCGCGTTCGTCCTGTGCGTGATCAACATCGTCAACCGCACCGACCTGGGCGGCGGATCGAAGGTGTTGTGGATCATCATCAGCTTCTTCTGGGGCATCGGCCCGATCCTTTACCTGCTGTTCGGGGGCGGAAAGTTCTGGTGATGTGACCAGGGAGAGATCGGCTACCCGGGCGCTCGTGCTCGGCCTGCTGAGCCTGCTCTTTGGCGTGTTCGCGCCGTTCGCGATCTGGGCCGGCGCCGAATCCCTGTACCGGATCCGTGTGGGACCAGGAAACCTCACCGGTGAACGATCGGCGCTCGTCGGGCTGGTCGCAGGCCTTGTCGCACTCGTCTTTCTATTGCTCGGGGCGACTTACTGGTTCAGGGCATCGTGAGGATCTTTTTTTACATCGGGTTGCCGCTGGTCCTCGTCTTGGCGATCCTCACGTATCCAGGCGCGATCGCGGTTTCCATGATCGTCCAACTCACCCCGGCACCGGCCGCACCATCGCCTGCGCCGGCCGGCCCGCTGCCGTGGCTTCACGTCGCGCACCCGTCCGGCGGTATGCCGTTCATCGCCGACGATCAAGGACGCATGGTGCTGCTTCACGGCGCGATTCCGGCGGGCCTGATCGATTTCTGGACCGGCACGAACCAGTCGCAACCCGACGTGCCCCCGTTCTACCCGGTCGGCCCTGCCGCTTACGCCAATGGATCCTGTCCAGACAACTCGCACTCCAGCCGCTATCCGCCGCTCTGCCAGTCAGATATCGACGCCATGGCGCACCTCGGATTCAACTCGGTGCGACTTCCGCTCTCGTGGAGCCTTCTCGAACCGGAGCGTGGCCGGTTCAGCGCCGCCTATCTCGACCGTGTCGCCCAGGTGGTCGATTGGGCGAGAAACGATGGCATGTACGTGATCCTGGACATGCACCAGAACGCTTACTCGCGATATGTCGGCGCCGGACCGCCCACTGTCGACCTGTCGTACCTGAGCGGCGCGCCCAAGTGGGCGACGATCACGGACGGATTCCCGTCCCACGTGTTCAACGGCCAGCGTGAGCTGAACCCGGCCGTCTTCGAAGCTGACAGCAATTTCTGGTACGACCGCGGCGGGATCCAGGACGAGTACATCGCGACGATCGCCTTCCTCGCGCGCCGGTTCAAGGACGACAGCACCGTCGCCGGGTACAGCGTCTTCAACGAACCGTGGCCTGGCTGGAATCTCCCGCCCGGCTTCGAGGACCTCCTCCTTTTTCCGTTTTACCGGAGAGTGATCGACGCCATCACCGGCGTCCGTGACGGATTGCCGTGCTGGACAGGTTTCTTCATGCCCGCTCCATGTGGATATCCGGACCTTGGCGTGCACGACCTGCACCACCTGGTCTTCCTCGACACCGGGCTGCTGCGTGAGGTGAGCGACTTCCCGACTCACCTCGGACTGCCCGTGAGCTCATACCCAAACCTGGTGCTGTCGATGCACGCTTACACGCACGTCTACACGTTCGACGCCCTGGCCAAGCAACCGGCGGACAAGGCCAGCTACCCCTGGGGCGGTTTCGAGCAGAGCTATTCGCTGGGCGGCCGGGAGGCCAGAGCGATCAACGCCGCCCTCTTCGTGGCCGAGTTCGGCAACGATCGGTCGTGGGACTCGTTCGACCTTGCCAACCAACTGCGCGAGCAGGAACGCCACGACGTCGGCTTTGCCTTCTGGACCTGGAAAGAGAACGGCGGCGCGAGCAGCTGGGGGATGTTCGACCCTCCCCCAACCGGCTCCGCCTCTGCATCCAGCGGTTGCCTTCGTCCGGACCGCGAGCGGATGCTCGCCGAGGTCTACCCGGTCGCCTCGGCTGATCCGGCGGTCGTTTACGACTACGACTCGGGGAGCGGCGCGTTCGCGCTCTCGGCCAAAGGTAGGCCAGGCGATGGGGCGACGTTGGTGACGATCCCTCCCGAGGTGACTGGCGCAGTTTCGTCCTCCGGAGCGGTGCTGGCCTCCGTCAGCGCGCTGCCCGACGGGGGCCGTCTGGTGAGTGCCCTGCCGCGCGGTGGCGACTTCTCGATCTCGGTTGCGCCGGCTCAGATTGCCCTGAGGGGCTGCGGCTTGAAATAGGCCATTTTCCTAACGCTGCCGGACTCGGAGCCGGCCGTTGCCAGGGCGTTTCCAAGGGTCGTGTCGTCCTAATCGACGTGCGGTCTGGTATGGACTAATCTGGTCGACAAGGGTGGGAAGCCGACCAGTCATCCCTGGCCGCGCGCGCACCTCCACCAACGGCTCGGCCGCCAATGGAGTGCCGGCGAAAACAAACGGGACGAAGGGGGTTCGTCCCGCGACGAAGGGCGCCATCGAGGAGCCGCTCGTCAAGCTGACCCGGGTCTCCAAATCGTTCGGCAAGCAGCCCGTCTTCAAGCACGTGACTCTGACCGTCGCGCCGGGCGAGCTGGTCGAAATCACAGGCCCGAGTGGCTCCGGCAAGACCACCCTCTTGAGGCTCGTGCACGGCCAGGTGCGTCCCAGCGGCGGCGAGGTCTGGATCGGCGGCCGGGGCGTGCACCGCTGGTGGCGAAGGGGGCTCGGCCGCGTGCGGCGAGACGTCGCCTTCATCTTCCAGGAGCAGCGCCTTCTGCCCCGGCTCAGCGCTGCCGAGAACCTGGTGTTCGCGCTGCAGCTCCGCGACCCGCAGGTGCCCCTGGGCGCGATCAAGGCACGGGCCATGGAAGCACTCGAATCGCTGAAGCTCGGCCGCAAGGGCCGCAACTTTCCACACCAGCTGTCCGCCGGCGAGCGCCAGCGGGTGGCGATCGCGCGAGCGCTCGCCACCAAGCCGCGAGTCCTTCTTGCCGACGAACCGCTTGCGGCGATGGACGATGCCAACGCCGCGATCGTCAAGCGAATGCTGGAAGAGGCGGCCACCGCGGGTACAGCCGTCATCGTGGCCACGCACCACCATACCTTCCCCGCCGCGCGGATCCTCCAGCTGCCCAGCAGCAGGGTACTGACCAACGGTTCGCGAAAAGCCGCAGCGAGCGGAAACGGTCACCAGAACGGCTACGCCGCCGTCAACGGCAACGGCCCCGCGAACGGTAATGGCAACGGACACTCGAATGGCAACGGGGCGTTGATGACAAGGCCGCTTTGGCGGCTGGTCATCCCAGTACGCGAGAGACCGGCGCGCGCCACGGCCAAGCCGGTCAAGCCCGCCTCCCTGCCGTGGTGGAGGCGAAAGGTCGCTCTGCTGGCGAATACATACCGGATCGTCGTGCTCGGCGGGCTCCGCAGTTGGAGCCGCGACGTGAAGCTGACGAGCCCCGTGCTGGGGACGATCGCGCTGCTCCTCGTGCTCTGCGGGACCCTCGCGCTGGTCGGCATCGCGCTCGAGGGAGTGGCCGCGCAGCAAGCTGGTGAGGCGTCCCTGGTGCGTGTCTACCTGGCGCCCAACGCCTCGCCAGACGCGATTTCCGCCGTGAAGGCCAAGCTCGCGGCCGATCCCCGAGTCCTGTCTGTGACCGATATCAGTCCGGCGCAGGCCCTGGCAGAGGCCACCAGCCGGCCAGGCCTCGACAACCTGGCGAGCCTGAGCTCGACCAACCCATTCCCGGAAAGCCTGGACGTGCGCGTTCGAATCGTCACGCAGGTCGGCGCCGTCGCGGGCTCCGTGAGCGGGGACCCCGCCGTCGACCCCTCGTATCCGACCTCCTATGACCCGAACACGTACTCGCGACTGCGCCACGTGGCGCAGGTGGTCGGCGGGGTCGGAATCGGCATCGTGATCCTGTTCGCGCTCATCGCATACGCGGTGATCGCCAACTCCATGCGCGGAGTCGCGGCGGCTCGTCGCGATGAGGTCGCGGTCACGCGCCTGCTCGGGGCCAGAGGCTGGATGCTGCGTGGGCCGTTCGTGGTCGAAGGGTTGACGACGGGAGCCCTCGCCGGCGCGCTCGCGGCGGCGGTGGTGGCCGGGGCCTGGCTCCTTGCCATGAAGTTCCAAGCCGCGACCTACGCGCAGGTCCTGCCCGGCGTCACCGCCACCTCTGTGCGTTACGTGCTCGCCGCCGTCATCGTCGCGGGACTGCTCCTGGGCTCCGGTACGGCAATGCTGGGATTCCGACAGACCCGAGCGTGAAGCGCACGCTCGGCGCCCTGGTGGTCATCGGCTCACTCGCCGCGCTCCAGGTCGCGAGCGCACAGGCCGACACCAGCCCATCGTCCTGCTCCTCACCCAGCTCGGCTTCGGACGCGAGGGTCGCCTGTGCGGCCACCCAGACCGCATACAACCAGCTCTCCTCCCGGCTGGGTGGCGACCTCGCCAAGGTGCTGGACGCGCAGCAGCGGCTGGCCAGCGCGCTCGACCAGTCGGCGGCCGAAGAGCAGGTGCTGACAGGCCAGATCGCACAGGAAGAGAGCCTGATCGCCGACCTGGAGAACCAGATCGCCCAGCTCGACGCGCAGATCTCCGACACCCAGGCGCGAATCGACGTCGAGAAGGAGCAGCTGTCCGTGATGGCGCGGGCCATCTACAGGCAGCCGGACTCGGTCTGGCTGTTGATCGCCAGGACCGGCAACCTGCACGACGCCTTGGTGGCGACAGGGGACCTCGTGGTCGCGGGCCAGCGGGCCCATGCGCTGCAGGCTCAGCTCGAGGCGGACCTCGCCAAGCTCCAGGCCGAGCGCCAAGCCAGGGTCGACGAGCTGGACAAGGAGAACGCGGCGCGAGACGTCCTGGTCTCCAACCTCAGCTCGCTGGACGATGTGATGAGCCAGCAAAGCGACACCAGCAGCCAGCTGTCTTTACTCGTGAGCGAGCTCCACGATGCGCAAACGAGCCTGCAGAACCAGCCGCCTGACGTTACCGCAGCCCTGGCTCAACTTCTGGAAGTGCAGGAGCAGGACCTCGTCGCGCGGTCGTACCAGCAGGCCTGGAGCCAGGCTCAGGTGGGAACCGGCCTGGCCCTTCTGACCCATGAGCTGCCACTGACCACGACCATCGCCGGGCTGCGACTCTCATGGCCGATGACCGGCTTTTCGATCACGCAGCCGTTCGGTCCGAGCAACTTCGTGCTCGAGCCGCCATTCGGTCCATACCCTCACTTTCACACCGGCATCGACATGGCGGCGGCCCTCGGCACGCCGGTCACCGCGGCCGCGGACGGCGTGGTCGTCGCAGTCGGCCACACCGATGTGGGTTACGGCAACTACATCATCGTGGCCCACGGCGGCGGGGTCGCCACCCTTTACGGGCACCTGCTGGCGACGCAGGTCCTGGTGGGCGACCAGGTGGTGCGTGGTGAGCAGGTCGGTCGGGAGGGATCGACCGGTTACTCGACCGGCCCACACCTTCATTTCGAGCTGCGCATCAACGACAAGTTCGTGGACCCGATGCCCTACCTGCCAGTACCCGGGACGAGCTGGGCCGGCTAGCGCGGGATTCTTGCCGCCGCCGCGTCGAGGGACCACTCGGTCCGCAGTTGGCGGATCTCCCGCGACGGGATCAAGTCGGCGCCTGCGGTTCGATCCGCACGTTGATCCGGAGTCCCCAGCTTGTGACCTGCCGACCACCTGCCGGCCCGTCTGGATCTAAAGGCGAGATTCCCGCTGACACCCGCTGCCGGCATGCAGCGACCAAACCGCTGCGGTCGTTGCCCAGGACCTCGACGATGTAGCCGAGTCGCTTGAAGATGGCACGGTTGTGGAGGCGATCGCCAGATTCGACCAGGAGCGCCCATAAATCCAGTTGTTCAAGGAGTTCCGTGAAGTTTCGGATCGGAGGTGTCGCTGGTCACCCAGGCTTCCCATTTCAGTCTCCGTGTAGTTGGAAGCCTCTAAAGGCCTTATACAAGCGGGTGTTATACAGGACAGTGTTATACAAATCTGTATAAGTGCGCCCGGCTGGGAAATCTACCGATTCGAACTCAGAGTGCACCCGGCTTTCCACAATAAGAACCTTTTGACAGTTCTTAACGGATGCGAGATCCAGTTAGCCTCACGGCATACCAAGCGTCCGA
>JBOHUP010000348.1:0-4732 GCA_050734615.1 Candidatus Dormibacteraceae bacterium
GCAGTGCCGCAAGCCCTGATGGAGAGAATGGACGCCCTTGGGCTGCGCATCCTTCACGCCTGGGGCATGACTGAGACGTCGCCTCTGGGCAGCGTCGGGCGCGTGCGCTCGGGGACCAAACCCGAGAACGAGCTCCGCACCCGCCTGTACCAGGGCCGGCCGGCGGCGGCGGTCGAGCTCCGGATCATGGACCCGGCCACCGGCGAAGAGCTTCCCTGGGACGGCGTCGCGTTCGGCGAGATCCAGGTGCGCGGGCCATGGATCGCCCGCGGCTACCACAACGGTTACGACTCCGACAAGCTGACCGAGGACGGGTGGTTCCGCACCGGCGACGTGGCGAAGATGACGCCTGAGGGTTACATCGTGATCGTCGACCGCACCAAAGACGTCATCAAGTCCGGCGGCGAGTGGATCTCGTCTGTCGAGCTCGAGAACGCGATCATGTCGTACCCGAAGATCATGGAAGCGGCCGTGATCGGTGTCCCGCATCCGAAGTGGGACGAGCGGCCCGTGGCGTTTGCGGTCCCCAAACCGGAGTTCAAGGGCAAGGTCACCCAGGACGAGGTCATCGAGTTCCTGAAGGACAAGGTCGCGAAGTGGTGGCTGCCGGACGAGATAAGGTTCATCGACGAGGTGCCCAAGACATCGGTGGGCAAGTTCGACAAGAAGGTGCTTCGAGCCGGAGCCGTCCCGATCGAAGACAACGCAGCGACGGCGGGGAGGCAGTGATGGCCAAGGCAGGTTTGCGGGAGCACGTGATCGGCAAGGACACCCACCATTTCAAGTGGGATAACTCCCTGAAGCCGGCCGTCGAGATCGAACCGGGCGACATCGTCCATATCGAAGCCGAGGAGGTCACGGCCGGCCAGCTCCACAACGGCGATCCCATCTCCAAGCTCGCCGCGCTGGACTTCAACCGGCTCTACCCGCTGGGCGGGCCGGTCTTCATCCACGGCGCCGAGCCCGGCGACGCGCTGGAAGTGGAGATCCTCGAGCTCAAGCCAGGTGCGTGGGGCTGGGCGGCGCTCCTCCCCGGCCTCGGCCTGCTCGCTGCGGATTTCCCCGACCCCTATGTACGCTACTTCGAGCTGGGCGACCGGACGTCGGCCGAGCTGCGGCACGACATCCACATCCCGATCTCCCCCTTCTGTGGCACCATGGGCGTCGCCACCGACGAGCCTGGTCCGCACGAGGTGTTGCCCCCGACCAAGGGCGCCGGCAACATCGACACTCGACACCTGACCGCCGGGACAAAGCTCTACCTGCCGGTCTACGTGCCGGGCGCGATGTTCTCCGCCGGCGACTGCCACGCGGCGCAGGGAGACGGCGAAGTCTGCGTTACCGGCATCGAATGCCCGATGACATTCTCGCTTCGGTTCAACGTCGTCAAGGGTGGGGCCTTGCGACCCTGGAGCTACCACTTCGTGACCCCGGCGGCGCCTCTGCAGCCGCGCAGCGACGCGGCGGGCTATCACGCGGTCGCCGCGCTGGGCCCGGACCTCATGGAGAATGCGCAAAACGCCGTGAGGGACACGATCAAGTGGCTCCAGGCGGACCACGGGCTGAGCCGCGAGGACGCCTACATCCTGTGCAGCCTGGCGGGCGACCTGCGGATCAGCCAGATCGTGGATCAGCCCAACTTCGGCGTGTCGTTCTACCTGCCGCTGACGGTGTTCACCTAGCCCAGAATCCATCTCGGGACCGGGCCGGGCGGGCGAGGGAGGTCGGACCTCCCCGAGCGGGGAGCCCATGGCTCACCGCTTTGCCGCCAACCTGCCGGATTCGCCTGCCCTGTCCCGCATACTGACAAGCCCATTGATCAAAAGGTGAGCACGACACAGTTAGGGCGCTATCCGATCGAAGCCGAGCTCGGGCGCGGCGCGATGGGCGTGGTCTATCGGTCGACCCACCCGCGGCTCGAGATCCCGGTCGCGATCAAGGTGCTGGCGGAGCAGTTCTCGAGCGACACGAGCTTTCGGCAGCGGTTCCACCGCGAGGCGGCGACAGTGGCCGGCCTCAACCATCCCGGCATCGTGCGCGTGTACGACTTCGACGAGGATGGCCCGGTCCTCTTCATCGTCATGGAGTGGGTCGAAGGCCGCTCGATGCGTTCCTGGCTTGATGAGTACGGGAGGTTCAGCGTCGACGTCTCGGTCGACCTGATCCAGCAGCTCCTGTCCGCGGTCGGCGTGGCGCACGACTTCCAGATCGTCCACCGCGACCTCAAACCGGACAACATCCTCATCTCGAATCGCGGCAAGACGAAGATCCTCGACTTCGGGATCTCGAAGCTGATCGACGACAAGCACCGTCTGACGGCGACCGGCAGCATGGTCGGCACGCCCGCCTACATGGCGCCGGAGCAGGTCAAGGGTGAGCCGGTCGACGCCACGGCGGACATCTACTCACTGGGCATGATCCTGTACGAGCTGCTGCACGGCGAGCCGCCGTTCACCGGTGCCCTGCCCGCGGTCCTGCACTCGCAGGTGTTCGACCGGCCGCGCGCGTCGACCGCGATCCCCTCCCCGATCATGGAGATCATCTGGAAGGCGACGGCCAAGGACCGCTCGCAGCGATTCCAGACGTGTGAAGAGTTCTCGGGTGCGTTCCACTACATGCCGAAGCCCGGCATCGCGCAGCCACCGGTGGAAGCCATCTCGAACGAGATGGCCGTGGAGGACGAGGTCGAACAGCCCAGGGCCCTCCCTCCCCGCACCGACGGCCACAAGCCCGCGGGCGTGTGCACGTACAGCGACTGCCAGGAGCGCCGCGGCTGGGCGTGCGCGTACAAGGACCTGACCGGCCGCGAGTGCAAGAGCTGGTGGTGCCGGCGGCACATCCAGTTCATCGAGCGCACGCCGTTCTGCCCGCGCCACGCCAGCGTCATCCGCGCGCTCGCGCCGACCGCAAACACGATCTTCGAGATCAAGAACCGCCCCGCCGTCGACGACCGGGCGCTGCCCTTGGCCGCGCTGGTCGCCGAGGACATCGACAAGGACGTGACCGAGCTGGTGCGACGCCGCTACCAGAACCGCAAGGACATCACGATGGCGCGAGACCGCACAGTGCGCCAGACCTGGTCGGGCCGCAGCGAGGTCGCCTGGGAGCGCAGCTGGGCCGCGCTCAAGAGCCAGGGTTACCTGATCCGGATCGCCGTCCGCGTGGCGACCGACGAGCCGGACACCGTGCAGCTGCTGATCGGCAACACCGTCGTCTTCAAAGAGGTGCCCGACTGGATCAGCCGCCGGCGCGAGGGCGAACCGCCGGACCACGCGGACCGCGCCCGGTTCGGCAAGAAATTGTTCACGGCGATCCTCGAGCACGTCGACGAGCCGCAGCCCGTGCCGTCCGCCGTTCCGACGAGCGGCCACGAGCTCGAGCCGCCTCCTCCGCCGGAGATCAACCGCACGCTGATCGAAGGCATGATCCTTCGGCTGGCGGCGGCGACGACGAGGATCACCGGCTTCGAGGTCGCCGAACAGCTGGCTCTACCGTTCTCCGCCGTCGAGCCGATCTTGAAGGCCCTGACCGGCACGAACATGCTGGACGCCCTGGGCCTCGCCGCCGAACAGGGACCGTGGCTGGGCCGTCCGCTGCCTGAGCGGATGGCGTACTCGCTGACGCGGCAGGGCCGAGTTCGCAGCGATCAGATCGCCGATGCGAGCACGCGATACGCCGGGCCCGCGCCAGTCTCGATGCAGGAGTACAAAGCTGTGCTCGCGGATGCGGCCAAGCCGGGCACGCTGGACCTGGTCAAGGTCAACCTCGCGCTGAGCGGCATCGAGCTTGCGCCAGGCGTCACCGAAGCCGTGCGCGCGGCTGTGAACTCTCGCTCTTCGATCTTCATCTATGGCGCTCCGGGCAATGGCAAGACCACCCTCGCCCGGCGCATTCCCGCGCTGCTCGGGGGACCGATCGTGATCCCGTTCGCCCTCGACATCGGTGGCGGCGAGGTGATGGCGATCTTCGACGGGTCCATCCACCACCTCGAAGCCAGGCAGCCCGTCGACCGCCGGTGGCGGCGCGTGGCCAGGCCTCTCGTGCAGGTGGGCGGGGAGTTCCAGCTGGACATGTTCGATCCGACGTGGGAGGAGGGCAGCCGGACCTACTCCGCGCCGCTGCAGGTCAAGGCCAACGGCGGTGTGCTGCTGATCGACGACCTGGGCCGGCAGCGTGTGTCGCCGAAACAGATCCTCGACCGCCTCCTGGTTCCGCTGGAGCAGGACACGGACTACATGAACCTCTCTTCCTCTGGTCGCAAGGTGGAGGTTCCGTTCAGGGCCCAGGTCGCTCTCTCGACCAACCTGAAGCCGGCGGAGCTGCTCGACGAGGCTTACCTGCGACGCCTCGCGTACAAGGTTTTCATGCCCGACCCGACCTGGGACATGTGGTGCCGGATCTTCGAGCGGGAGCGCGAACGGCTCACCATCCCTCCCCACCCGAATGCGCTCGAGATGATCTCCAGCCTCTACAGCGGCCGCCCGCTGCGCGGCAACCATCCGCGCGACCTGCTCGAGCGTTTGGTGGACGTATCCTCGGCACGCGGCGTGCAGCCCAAGCTCACCCCCGAGCTGGTCGAGGCGGCCTGGCACACCCTTTTCATCACGAGCTAGGCCCGCGCCGCTCCACCGAGCGCCCGCGCGATATCGGTCGTGGAGAGCGTTCCGACCAGCTTCCCAGCCTCGATCACGAGCATCTGGCCCTCGTCCGACGCCGCGAAGCGGTCCAGCAC
>JBOHUP010000349.1:0-3843 GCA_050734615.1 Candidatus Dormibacteraceae bacterium
GAGTAGTTGGGCGGCGCCTCCCTCGACTACGCGGCGTTCGACCTCGACGCCTCGAACTCCTCCTGCAACCTTGGCGATGGCCGTCTCGACCAGGTCCTCTGCCGCCTTTTGTAGCTCGACGGGGTCAATGTCGTCGAACGGGACGTAGGAATCAACCCCGCCCATGACCCCGAAGCCGCCCAGTGGCAGGCCCGCGTAGCCATAGGTCCATGCATATACGATCCGCAGCCGGGCGTTGCGAAGATGCGCTTCGGCGACCGCCCAGCGCAACGCTTCGGCCGCACCCGCAGAACCGTCGACCCCGACCACCACTGTCGCGACATTCTTCAACCTACCCTATCCACTGACAGTCAGCGTGGGGGTTGCGAAACCTGGTCCTCGTCGCACGCACGAGCTAGGGGCACGTGCTGCAACTGAGGCACGCATTCAGATTCCCCTCAAAGGTGCAGGTCGCGTTCCGGGGCAGTTCTGCGCCCGATCCCGGTGACGACTGCCTCATTCGTAGCACTCCGGACTTGCCCGGATGTAGGGCGACTGCCCGTGATGCCCGCTTCATGCTTGGCTTCTGTGAGCACCGTTACGCAAGTGCCCGGCGAATCCGGAGCCATCGCCAGAGCGATCGAAGACATGCGGATTGCCGAAAAAGCAGTTAGGTTACGCAAGGTGCGTCGTCTGCGTCTTCGCGCAGCGGTGCTGACCATTGACCAGCTCCTGGAGGAGCTAGAACTGCTCAATCTGCAAGGCCGCTCTCGCTCGCTCGACGCCTGGCATCGCCGCCTCTTCTCACTAGGAGCTCTGGACCCCAAAACAATCCGCCTCGAACTCACCAGCGAGACATCGCCTCAGCATCTGATGGATGAGCTATTCGCGTTGCAGGAGCGTTTGATGAGGGACTTGGCAGGACCCGAATGGAACTCACTCGTCGATGACGAAAGCTCGAGCGAATGCGGGGGCAAGGTGTCGGGCCCGGGACACGGGGACGGATTGCCTCTGAGCAGCCGTCTATAGGGCAGGCGACGTGCATTGGAGTCATCTGTTCTGCGCAGTCGGCGCGGGAGCCCTTCTCACGAGTGCTGTCGTCGTCATGGGCACTTTCGGGCTCGTCTCACGACCCTTGGCCGACTTTGCGATGCTCCTGTATCTGCGGCTGGCGCTGATGTCGGGGGCGTTGTACCTGGTGTTCAACCGAGTGTCATTCAGGCAGGGTCGTGTGACGGCACGGCGACACCCAGAACCTGATCGGGGCATCGCCCGCGGGGCGGCCGTCAGCTCGGAATGGGATCGCTCGCTGCTAAATCAGCGACGCGTCGGCTCCAATACCCGGCAAACGCGAAGATTTGGAGGAACTAGATTGGCATGATCGGTGCCAGCGCCAATTGACGGCCTCTGCGCACATCGGACGAACTCGTCGCGGGTGAGTGTCGAATGGCCGGTGGTGAATAGGTCACTCTCATAGCTGCTCCCGCCATCTACCTCAAATGAGAGGGGAAGACGTCGATCCTCCGTACGGCGCTGGCGGCGGCCGCGCAGCGGCAAGCTGAGTTGCAGCTGTTGGACTCAGTTGCGAGGATCGAGCTAACCATATGCAGACAAAACCAGCCGAGATCGATGACGGGGACGCCGACTGGCAGGGCCTACACCATCGCGAGATCGCGCCTGAGGATTGGCTCCGCTACGAAGGGAACATCGCGGAGATCTTCCACGCCCTGGGCATGGATCTCGAGACTCCTGGCACCGCCAGCACGCCGGCACGCTTTCTGAAGGCAATGTTTGACGCCACCGAGGGTTATGAGAAGGACGCCAAGCTGGTGACCGCCTTCCCGACCGAGTGCGGCGGCGGCCCTGACTGCCGGATCAGCCAGATAGTGGAGGGACCCATTCCCTTTTACTCCCTGTGCGAGCATCACTCCTTGCCCTTCTTCGGGCACGCCTACGTGGGCTACATCGCCCACGACCGGATCATTGGTATCTCCAAACTGACCCGCCTGGTGCGCCTGTTCGCCCGGCGTTTCACGCTTCAGGAGCGAATCGGCCGAGAGATCGTCGATGCGCTGGAGGAGATCCTGCACGCGCATGGGGTCGCCGTCTACCTGGAAGCAAACCATCTGTGCACGCAGATGCGTGGCGTTCGCGAGTTGGAGTCGAAGACGCGAACCAGCTTCTGGCGAGGGAACTACGACACCGATCCTGAGCTTCGCGCGGGCTTCTTCCGCATGTGTCACCTACCGGGCTAGGTAGACCAGTCGGCTCAATGAGGAGGCGATGCCTTCGTGCCATGCCTTCGTGCGATGCCTCAATTGAGGGTATCGACACCACTTCTGACGTAGGTCGATCGGCTGGTACAAGCCCCTTAGGCTCGAGTGGACGGCTGACTCGGCCGATCTAAATCGGAGGAACGAGAACAAATGGCAGCAGTGAAAACAATAGTCGCGTTGTTCATCGATCGCGCCATCCGTGCTTGGGCGCATCGGATGACGGATCGAGAGCTCCATCTGAACCAGGCACAGCTGTGCGTGATCCCTGTCTCCAGCGAAACCACCCCGCCCGCCACGCGTAGAAGGACCTACTGATGGCGGAGATCGAACTTCGACGCGAGCCGGACCGGTCCGAACCTCTTCGGAAGCTCCGTCCGCATCGCCTCGATGATTGGCTTCGGCAGCAGAGCTGGATGGAGGGCGTTGCCGACGCCGTTCATGATGCAGTCGGCGCCGCCTACGGCGTGCTGGGCGCGCCTGGGCGCGCGCTGAAAGACATGCTCTACGGCACCAAGGCCCTTGGTCATCCGCTGCATCCCACCATCACCGACTTGCCAATGGGCGCCTGGACGGTCGGCGTGGTGGCGGACTACGTCGGCCGCGCCACACACCTCGTGCCCCCACAGGCCGGCGACATCGGACTCGCGGTGGGCATCGTGGCCGCCCTGGGCGCCGTGGCAACCGGCTACACCGATTTCTACAACACCTATGGCCAGGAGCGCCGGTACGGACTGACGCATGCTGCCGTCATGACCACCAGCACGCTAGTGATGATCGTCTCGCTTGCAGTGCGCTGGCTGGCCGGCGGTGAGGGCACCTGGTTGGCGATCGGCCTCGCCAGCTTCGGGCTTCTGCTTACGTTTGGGGGAGCCTATTTCGGTGGTCACCTCACCTTCGGCTTCGGAACAGTGGTCAATCACCTCGCATTCGTCGAGGGCCCGGAGCACTTCGTCGACGTGGGTGCTCCAGCCGATTTCCATGAGGGCGCGATGCATCTGGTCGATGCGGGTGGCATGCCCGCGCTTCTAGCTCGCCTGGACGGACGCATCTACGGCATTGCTGATGTCTGCAGTCACGCCGGCGGACCCCTTCACGAGGGTAAGCGCGATGGCGATGTGGTCACGTGTCCGTGGCACGGCTCCCGCTTCTGTCTGCGCAACGGACAGGCACAGTCGGGTCCAGCCACGTTCGACCAACCCGCCCTTGACGTCGAGGAGGCCGATGGAGTTGTCAGAGTCAAGCTCAATAGACCCCTCCACTAGCCCGACACAAGTGGTCGCGAAGGGACTCCGCATCCTTGAACAGGAGACTGCGGTCATGTTCATGCAGCCAACTCGATAGTTCCGCCAGCCGCGGCAGCTGTCGCGGGTTCATGGCAGAGTCGCCTTCGGGGCAAATAGCGCAGCTGAGTTGGCATAGCGGGATGATCGTCTCCCTTGGATGCATGGCGGCGTACGTATTGATCGTTGGAGTCGCATCCTGGGCCGAGAGCCCGATCAGCCAGAGGCTTGGCGCTTTTCAGCTCAACGTCCTGATCCGAGTTGGCAGCCTGGCTGCCGGCGCAGCGGCGCTTCTCGCGGTGCATGGC
>JBOHUP010000350.1:0-6001 GCA_050734615.1 Candidatus Dormibacteraceae bacterium
GTCTCGTACTTCGAATGGGTGCAGGACCTGCAGTCATTCTTCTGGTCCGAGCACGAGGTGAATCAGAAGCTGACTTCGATCCTGACGCGTGCATTCGGCGAGGTACTCAAGACCAAGCTCGAGAAAAAGCTCGACATGCGCATGGCCGCCTACGTTCAGGCCGTCTCGCGCGTGGCCGGCGCGACGCGCGAGCGTGGGCTGTACCCCTGACGTCACCTACGATCCTTCAATGCGGGCGCCGGCGGGGAGGACGGGCTAGATCTCTCGCGTCCTGAAGCTCCAGATGCTCAGCGCGAGCATCAGCGCGAACCACACCACGACCCACAGCAGGAAGCTGACCGGAGGGGGATCGACGGCGGCGAAGGGGTTGGCGCGGCCCACGGTTCCCGCCGCCCGCATGGTGGCCAGCAGCGTGTCGGGCTCCATGGCGTAGATCGCTCCTCTCCACAGGCCGTCGCTGGGCAGGATCAGGTGGCTGATGACGCCGACGTTCTCGACAGCCTGGTTCTGCAAGCCGATTCCTATGTCTCCGACCACGCCGGCGATCCAGCCCATCAGCCATGCGACCAGGGCGATCACGCCGCCGGTGATCCCTGACAGGCGCGTCGACAGCGCGAGCCCGAGCGAGAGCAGGACAAGGCCTTCGCTGCCGACGTAGATGACGAGATCGACCGGATGTGGCGGAAGGTAACCTGTCGCCCAGTCCACGGCCACCAGCTCGAGAAACGCCGACCCGGCCGCGTAGATCGCGACCAGGATCGCGAGTCCGAGCCACTTGCCGATGACGACCTCGCTGCGCCGCACCGGCCGCGCCAGCATCGACAGCAGGAGGCCGCTTTCCACCTCGCTCGAAATCAGCGGTCCCGCCACCACCGCCGCGCTCAGCGCGAGCACGCCGCTGAACATGAACGTCACGACGATCAGCAGCTGCGATGTGATCAGAGCGATCTCCACCGGCTGAAGAACCTGGCCGTTGCTGTTGGTGACGGTGGTGATCTTGTGGAAGCCCCATGCGGAAAATCCAACGACGATCAACGTGAGCACCAGCAGCGCGAGCAGCAGCCGGCGCCGCGCCGCCTCCTGGATCGTAAGCCGCGCGATCACGAGCACCGGTGGCATTACTTGTCCTCCTCTTCGTCCAGCAGCTGAAGGAAGCGGTCCTCGAGCGTCTGGTGGCGCGGCGCAACCTCATAGACACGGCCGCCCATCGCGACGATCTGAGCCACCAGCTCCGGCACTCGATCGGGCTTCAGGTTGGCGAAGGTGAGCTGGTCGCCTTCGTCGTCGACCGCGCCAAAGCTCGAGAGCTTGTTCCTGTCCACCTGAGCCAGGCCGGTCACGCGCACACGCACTGCGGTTCCACTCAACAGCTCGTCCATCGTCCCCGAGGCGATGACGCGGCCGTGATCGACCACCGCCACGCGGTCGCACGTGAGCTCGACCTCGCTCAGGAGATGCGAGTTGAGGAATACCGCGGTACCGCGCGAGGCCAGTCCCCGGATGATCTCGCGGACGTCGTGGCGGCCGACCGGGTCGAGCGCCGAGGTGGGCTCGTCGAGGAACACGAGCTCCGGCTCGCCGAGCAGCGCGGCGCCGAGGCCCAGGCGCTGTTGCATGCCCTTCGAGAATGTGCCGACGCGGTCGTTGGCGCGGTCGGTCAGACCGACGGTCTCCAGGGCGGTGTCGATCTCGTCTCTCCAGCTCGAGCGGGGTAGTGGCGCGAGCTCACAATGCAGAGCCAGCACCTCGCGCGCGGAAAGCCATGCCTGGTAACGGAACAGCTCGGGGAGATAGCCGATCCTGCGGCGAGTCTGCAGGTCGCCGATCGAGCGGCCGAGCAGCCAGGCCTGGCCGGAAGTCGGTTTCAGCAGGCCCAGCAGCAGCTTCACCGAGGTCGTCTTGCCGGCCCCGTTGGGCCCCAGGAAACCGAACACCTCGCCGCGAGGCACGCTCATCGAGAGCCCCGCCACCGCGACCGTCCGGTTGAACTTTTTCGAAAGTTCGACGGTCTTGATGGCGGGTGTGCCGGCGGCCGCCCCTTGCGGGACGGCCGCCTCTTTCAGCTCCGCCAGGTCAGCCACTCAATCAGGCTAACGGCGCAGGACTACTTCAGGTTTCTGGCGATGTTTGTGGCGATGTTTCTGGCGATAGTGAGCGCGTCGGTCTGGTGAATCGTGCCGGCCACCGCGTAGACCAGCCCGCTCTTGACCCAGATCACGCCGGAGCCGAGTCCGGTGTTGTCGCCGAGGGCCAGCCCGGGGGTTCCGTCTACGTCGACCGTGGACGAGGTTGCGAAGCCGACGGGAATCGGGATGGGGAGCGTCGTCGAGGGATCTTTGATCGCCAGGATGGCGGCCTTCAAGTCGGCCGACATTCCCGGTATCGAAACCAGATACTGCTCGAGCTGGGCGACGGTGACGTTGGACGACGTGGTGGCCGACGGCGCAACGGACTCGCCGACGATCAGCTGAGGCAGAGTCGGGTTGGCGGGGATATCAGAGCCCGAGCCGGTGCCAGGAGTGCCGGTGCCGGTTGAGCCATTGCCGGTTGAGCCGGCGCTGGTGCCCGTTGACGGAAGCTTCAAGTCGCCGTAGATCTCACCGACCGCCGGACCCACCGTGACGGTCAGAGTGGAGCCGTCCACGATCCCCGCCGGCAGCGTGGGCAGGGTCTTGCCCGAGCTCGCCGCAGCCGCTGCCGCCTTGGTGGCGCTGAAGGTGAAGACCGCGACCGCCTGGGTAATCGAAACGTAGGTGACGGTGGAAGAGACGCCGTTCGGAAGCGGACCCACCGTTGGGATCGTCAGGCCCGTCGCGGACTTGGCCTCATCTGGCGTCGTTGCGACCTGCACGTTGGGCTGCTTGCTCCACGTGATCGTTCCGTACGCGCTCAGCTGAGAGAGCGACTGCATGTCCGCGAGGGTGACGGGCACTGGGGTCAATGTGCTCGGGGCGAAGACGACTCCGCCCTCCGCCAGTCCGACCACGAGCAGCGCCAGCGCCGCGATCGTGGCGGCCAGACCGAGGATGAGAGGCCGCGAACCGGGCCGGACCAGCGGCAGGCGGAAGCCGAAACGCGGCTGGGCCTGCGGCGTCGAGCGCACCCGCTGATATGCGCGGGCGACATTGACATCGGCTTCCCGCACCGCGAGCAGGGTCGCGATGGCGGAGGCGTCTTTCGAGGCGGCCTGGAATCGAGACTGGCAATCCGCGCAAGTCTCCAGGTGGCGCTCGTCGGCCCCGGCCCTGGCGTCCGGGTCGTCGACCATCCGGCGCAGTGTTCCGTCATTCAGATGTGCCACGGGTGACCTCCTTGCGCAGCGTTGTTTCCGCGCGTCTCAACAAAGTTCCAACCTGACCGATGCCTACACCGAGTGCCTGAGCGACTTCCGCATAGCTGAGCCCGCTGGCCCGAAGCGCGAGGACGGCCGCGGGTTTCGGCGACATCCGCGCCAGCGCCTGGCGGATCCGCCGGCGGTCCTCATCGAGCTCGACCTGCTGGTGGGGATCCAGCGTGCGATCGCTCTCCTCCACCGATTGCGCGATCTCGCGCCGCTGCCGGCGCCTCGCTCCGCGCAGCCGGTTCAACGCCGAGTGGGCGGCCGCGCGATGCAGCCAGGCCGGCGCGTACTGGGCGCTCGCCGAGTGCAGCCGGTGGAAGTCGACGAAGACCTCCTGCGCGATGTCCTCCGCCTCATGGGGATCGGCGAGGACGCGGTTGGCGATTCTCACCACACGTGCGTACTCGGCGGTGAAAAGAGCCTCAAAGGAGTCGTCGTCAGATCGGACGGTCGACACCCGCCTCACCTCGAGATTCGCGCCCACTACAGATCAAGCACCGCCGGGGCGGGGTTTGTGACAGTTTCACGCGGGCTTGCCGCGGCGCCACACATGGCCGGCCAGCCCACCCAAGAACGGCCCGCCCCAGATCCCGACCGAGAGCAGCGCGGCGAAGATGACGACCGCGTCGATGCTCTCCCGGCCGGCGCCCTGCCAGTAGACGTCCTGAAGGTTGAGCCACAAAGCGAACTCATCCAGCGTCAGGGCGGCGCCGGCGCCGTACCCGATAGCGGTCAGGCTTGCGATCCAGCTCGAGCCGACGCCTGCTTCGATGAGCCACAGGTACCCGACCACGAGGAGGATGAGGATGCCCCACACGAGGTGGTGGACGTGGAGCCCGCCGGAGCTGACGTTGTGGAACGGGCCGATCCCGGCCCGGATCATGTGCGTGATCCCGCGAACGATGGCAAACGTGACCAGGAAGCCCAAGGAGGCGAGAAAGAGGCGTTCCCGCCACTCCTGCTGGAAGTGAAAGCTGTAGAGCCTCTTGAGGGTAGCCAAGCCCGAGCGGCTAGCCGGCGAGAGGTTTGCGCTGCCTGACGTTGCGCGCGATCTCGTCCTCCACGATCGTGAAATCGTTCTTCGGCAGCGCGTGGATGTGGCCCTGGAACGCAAGCGTCCAGTGCTCGGGCGGCCATTTGCGCACGTAGTCGAGGCGGTAGGCGAGATCCCTGGCCGGGACCCACTCCGCCTCTTCGAGGACGACGTCGGCCCTGATGTGGACCCGCCATGGGTAATCCTCGTCGCGCCTCGCAGAACGCCAGATCGGAGTGTGGTCTTCATACATCGGCGAGCCCACCGTCACAGTCGCGGCGAACGCCATCCGGCCTGTGATGTAGTAGAGGATCTTGTCGCCGACCCTCATCGTCTCGACCCGCCTGCGATGCCGGCTCTTCAAGCCCTGGATCGTGAACCCGTGCTCTTTTGTCTTGCGGAAGTTGTCTGGAGAGCTGACCACCATCCAGTACTGGGCGGAGCGGCCGCCGTTGCCGGCTCCTGACTTGCGCTTGCGCTTCGACCGCCCCGATTTGGCCTGGCGGCCAGCCGGCGGCGAGGTCTCCTCAACGGTCTCAGACATGAGCGAATTCTGTTCCTACTGGACGATCGGGCGGGCAGGTCCCAGGTCCTGGGGCTCAGGCAGCATGGCGATGAGGTTGCGAAGCTGCGCGATGTGGCTCATCTCGTGTCCCGCGACGAGGCGGCAAACCTCCAGGAGGCTCATCTCTCCGCCATGCGGGTCGGTGATCGTTCGCGCCCACTCGGTTTTGCCCCATCCGTGCAGCAGGTCGACCGTCCTGCGGCGGACCCGGGCGAAGTCTTCGAGCGCCTCCTGCAGCGGGCGCTCCAGACCGGCGCCGGCGTGGCGATCGGCGGCGGCATCAAGGGGCTTGTCGGCCCCGCCCTGGTCGTGCATAGGGTCGATCGTCGCGCGCACGTCGGCGATGGTCTTGCCTTCAAGGTGGGCGCGCCGGAGCAGACCGTCCACCTTGGTGCCCGAATCGAGCAGGTGCGCGATCAGCGCGCCGAGTGTGGGGAAGGCCGGACCGTGGCGATATCTGAGGCGCGTTTCGGTCAGGCCGTAGGCCAGGTCGCTGATGTGCTCCGGCACGGAGCTCATCAAAAGGACGGCGTCGGCGGCGGACATCTCCTCCTTGAGCTCCATTCCGTCAACAGTACATACTCAAAGGCGGTGGCCCAGGTTCAGGCTGCGTGTGAAATGTGCGGCGGGAAGCTCGTTCCGGACGCTGCTTACTGCGAGCGGTGCGGCGCGCGCACGCGTCGTGCCAGGAGGCTCGTCGGAGTGGCGATCCGCGTCGAGCTCGTTGTTTTTGTCCTGGTCGCCCTGTTGGTGATCGGTTTCACCTGGATCTACGCCGCTCAGAAGTAGTCCGGGTAGACCTCAGCGCCGGTAGATAGCCTTGCCGTCTACCTCGTCCTTGTTCAGGCGCTTGTTCAGGTGCAGGCCCTCGAGTAGGAATTCGATCACCGACGCCCTGACCTCAGGGCGATCCGGAAGTGCGAGCTTCTTCAGGGCCGCGGTCAGCTCCGGCAGGTCGCCGATCGCACGCATGTAGGTGCGCGCCGGAATCCCTTCGCCCACCTCCAGCATCGTGCCCTCTTCGAAGCGGGCGACGATGCCATCGAACTGGCCGGCCGAGAAA
>JBOHUP010000351.1:0-2914 GCA_050734615.1 Candidatus Dormibacteraceae bacterium
GGGTGAGATCCATGACGCCATTATAGAGTCATTATGACGCCGTTGTTAAGTCTTATGACGCCAACTTGACGCCAGGGCAGGCCTCGAACGCGATGGCGGCGCTCCGAAGCCACAGCGCATATACCCAGGGGGGGTATAATGGCGGGATGGCAGGCTATGCGACAAACAAGAAGGGAATTCAGTCCAGGCTCCGGCGGATCGAGGGCCAGGTGCGCGGCATCGAGAAGATGGTCGACGAGGACAGGTACTGCATCGACGTGCTGACGCAGGTCAACGCGGTAAGGGCGGCGCTCGAGAGCGTGGCCTTGCAGCTTCTCGCCGACCACACCGAGCATTGCGTCACCGAAGCCATCCGGACCGGCGGCGGGGTGGCGAAGGTACGAGAGCTGAACGAAGCGGTGCAGCGGCTCGTGAGGGCGTAGTCATGGTTGCCGACCTGGCGGTCATCGGTGCAGGCCTCGCGCTGAGCGCATTCCTGGCCTGGTTCTTCTTCGGGCCCCGGAGAACGAGCGAGGCCGAAATGGTCGGCCACGTCCAGGAGGTGCGGGTCACGGTGAAGGGCGGTTATTCGCCCGACCACGTCCGCGTCAGGCAGAGCGTGCCGCTGCGCATCCTTTTCGACCGCCAGGAAAGTGGCGAATGCACGTCGCGGGTCGTGTTCCCGGACCTCGCCGTGAACCGCGCGCTGCCGGCCTACACGACCACCGCGGTCGAGCTCATGCCCGACCGCGCCGGTCAGTTCGGTTTCGCGTGCGGGATGAACATGATCCACGGCACCCTTGTGGTGGAGCCTTCGGGTGCCTCTACGAATGGCAAGGACGCGCGTGCGTACGTGGACCATGCGGGGCCCACGGAGCCGGAGTCGATGCCCGCCGCGCGGAGCGACGACGCGGAGGCCCTCGAGCGCAAGACCGAGATCGCCGACCTCACTCGCCGCGTCCTCGTCGGGGCCATCCTCACAGTCCCGGTGCTATTCGCAGTCATGGTCGATGGCTTTGCCCACCCGGCCTGGGTGCCGCAGGTGCTCCTCAACCCGTGGCTGCAGCTGGCGTTGATCACGCCGGTCTACTTCTATTCAGGCTGGCCCATCCACCGCACCGGTTGGTTGAGCCTGTCGCATCGCACCGCTGAGATGAACGCGCTGATCACCGTCGGCTCCACCGCGGCATATGGATACAGCATCGTCGCGACCCTGCTACCCAGCCTTCTGTCCGCGGGTTTGCGCGAGGTCTACTTCGAGGCTGTCGGCACGATCATCACCCTGGTCCTCCTCGGGCGGCTGTTAGAGGCGAGGGCCAAGGCCGGCACCGGCGAGGCCATCCGCAAGCTGGTCGGCCTTCGGCCGAACACTGCTCGAGTCTTGCGGAATGGGGCGGAGGTCGACGTCGACGTCGAACAGGTCGTGATCGGCGACGTCATCGCCGTGCGACCTGGCGAGAAGATCCCGGTCGACGGGGAGGTGATCGAGGGGCGCTCGAACGTCGACGAGTCGATGGTGACCGGGGAGTCGATTCCGGCCGCTAAGGAGAAGGGCGGCATCGTGATCGGAGCGACGATCAACCAGACAGGCGCTTTTGTGTTCAAGGCGACGAGAGTCGGCAAGGACACCATGCTGGCCCAGATCATCCGGCTGGTCGAGCAGGCGCAGGGTTCAAAGGCGCCGATTCAGCGCCTGGCCGACGTGGTGGCCGGCTATTTCGTTCCGGTCGTCATCTTCATCGCGATCGCCACATTCGTGGTCTGGTTCGTCGCCGGCCCGCAGCCAACCTTCTCGGTCGCGATGGTGAGCGCGGTTGCGGTGCTGATCATCGCGTGCCCCTGCGCGCTCGGCCTGGCGACGCCGCTTTCGATCATGGTCAGCACAGGCAGGGGCGCAGAGCAGGGCATTCTGGTCCGTTCGGCCGAAGCGCTCGAGACGGCCCAGAAGCTAGACACGATCGTGCTCGACAAGACCGGCACGATCACGCGCGGTGCGCCCGAGCTGACCGACGTCATCGCGGTCGGCGACCTCGGCGCAGAGGTGCTGCTGCGTCTGGCGGCCTCGGCCGAACATACCTCCGAGCACCCTCTTGGCGCAGCGATCGTCGCGGGCGCCAAGGAGCGTCATGTCCAGCTGGCCCCGGCGTCGGATTTCGACTCGATAACGGGACAGGGCGTACGGGCCACGATCGAGGGCCACCAGGTGCTGGTCGGCAGCGAGCGACTTCTTCAGAATGCTGGCATTCCGGCGGGCGCCCTCGCCCCTTCCGCCCTTCGCCTGTCGACGGATGGCAAGACGCCGATGCTGGTGGCCGTCGACGGCGAGGCCGCCGGCGTGATCGGGGTCGCCGACACCATCAAGGACGACTCGGTGGCCGCGGTCGCGGCCCTGCGCGACCTCGGCCTGCAGGTCGTGATGATCACCGGCGACAACCGGCGGACAGCCGCCGCCATCGCGCGTCAGGCCGGCATCGAGCGGGTGCTCGCGGAGGTTCTGCCCGAGCGCAAGGCGGCCGAGGTGCAGCGGCTGCAGGCGGAACACCGGGTCATCGCGATGGTCGGCGACGGGATCAATGACGCGCCCGCGCTCGCTCAGGCGGACGTGGGTATGGCCATCGGTACCGGCACCGACGTGGCGATCGAGGCGGCGGACATCACGTTGATCTCCGGGTCGCTCGAGGGAGTGGTCACCGCCATCTCCCTCAGCCGCTCGACGATGCGCAACATCCGCCAGAACCTTGCCTTTGCGTTCGGGTACAACGTCGTCGGCATTCCCATCGCCGCCGGAGTGCTCTTTCCCTTTACCGGAATTCTGCTCAGCCCCGCTGTCGCCGCCGCCGCCATGGCGCTAAGCTCCGTCAGCGTGCTGGCCAACAGTCTCCGCCTCAAGCGCTTCGCTCCACGTTAAACTGGAATCCTGTGCGCATCCTGACCC
>JBOHUP010000352.1:0-10726 GCA_050734615.1 Candidatus Dormibacteraceae bacterium
CGACGTAGCTCCACCAGACCTTGTGCTCGTCGGTGAGGGTCAGAGCGTCCCCGAACATGGGCTGGAGCTTCGCCTGGTAGAGCTCTCCAAGCTGCTCCACGGCCAGCTCGCCTTCGGTTCGGCGGGCGGTGTGGCACGCATCCTCGTAGCGGTTGAAGGCGACCTGCCGGAACACCGTGGAGAACGCGTCCTCGCACTGGGTGCAGAGCATCGCGAGCCGGATCTTGGGGTCCTTCTCCTCCGACATGATGCGGTCGAAGGTGAGCGCCTCACCGAAGACCGAAGCGGTCTCGGCCAGGGTGAGCGGCGGGTGGAAGTCGAAAACGTGCTGCTTGGAGGCGAGGCGGTCGTGGAGGCCGTGCCCCAGCTCATGCGCCATCACCAGGGCGTCGCGCAGCTTGCCCGTGAAGTTGAGCATCACGTACGGGTGATGGTGCGGGGTGACCGGCATGCAGTACGCACCGCCCGCTTTGCCCGGCGCGACCGGGGCGTCGATCCAGCGCTGCGTGAAGAAGTCTTCCACCAGGTCGCCGGCGCGCTTGGAGAAGCGGTGGTATGAGCCGAGCACCAGCTCCTTGGCGTCTTCCCACGAGAGGCTGCGGGTCGTCTCGCTGACCGGGGCGTACCTGTCCCACTCATGCAGCTCGCCCACGTTGAGCAGCTTTTTTTTGACCTGGTAATAGCGCGCGCAGACGTCGTAGCGGCCCGTCACCGCGTCGACCAGTGCCTGCACCGCCTCGTCCGAGGTCTCGTTGGCCAGGTTGCGCGACGAGATCCAACTCGGGAAATGGCGCAGCCGGTCGTCGATCGCCTTTTCTTGAAGGATCACGTTGAAGATGTAGCCGCGGGTCCGGACGTCGTGGCCGAGGGCGACCGTAACGGCCGCGCTGGCCTGGCGGCGGACCTCGCGGTCGGGCTCGCGCAGCAGGACCAGGGCCTGCTCGAGCTGCAGGGACCTTCCGTCCACGTCGACACGAATGGCGGCGCAGAGCTCCTCGAACAGGCGCGTCCAGGCCGAGTTGCCGACCGGGCTGAAATCAGTCAGCACGCGCTCTTCCGGCTCGGTCAGCTGGTGCGGGCGGAACTTGCGCGCCTCTTCGATGGTGTGCCGGTAGCGCGCCGACTCCGGATGCTCGTAGAGACGGGCCGCATGCTCGTCGGTGGTGTGGGCCAGCTCCAATGAGAAGAAGACCTGGTGACTGCCACGCTCCGCTGCCGCCTCGCGGACCCGGGCGAGCAGGCGCCCGGCCCCGGAATCCTGCGTGTTCTGGCTGTGCAGGAGATACGCGTAGATCTCCGGGAGCGCGCCCTCCTCCTCGTGGCGCTCGAGCTCCTGCATCATCTCGGCGAACGCGGGCGGCTCGAGCATGGCGACCTGGCCGCGGTAGGAAACTTCGAACGCTTTGGCGCGCCCCAGCGCGACCGCCAATGCAGCCTCGAGCTTCGGATCGGTGGGGGACGCGAAGAGCTCACTGAGGTCCCAGCGGACCGACTCCGCACCGGCAGACGCGATGGCTTCACGCACGGCGAGTCAGGATAATCGCTCCGCCATCTTGCGCACCATATCCGGCTCGGGCCACCTGCCCGCATAAGCGCCCTCGTTGACCGCAGCGGTCAGCTCGTCGAGGAGCGGTTGGATAGGTCCGGCGCGCACCAGCGACGTGTATTCCGACGGCGTCTCCGCGGGGGCCCGCGCCCGCCCGAGCCGGTGCTGGACCCGGTCGTACAGCCGAAGCAGCTCGGACGAGCCGGGCGCCCCGCGCCGCCCGCGCCTCCACTGGCGCCGGCGCACCCATGCCCACATGAGGACGGCGAGCACGCCCGCCGCCAGCGCTGGTGGAATCACCGCCAGGAGACCCAGCGACCCCAGGGCCGCCATCGGCGCACCGATCTCGAGGTGAGGGATCAGGCGCGCGATCCCGCCCGCCGCCCAATGGTTCGGGAACTGGGTGGCCGCCAGCGGCGAAACGCCTGGCGTCGGGTCCACGGGCACCCAGCCATGGCCGGCGAACCAGACCTCGACCCACGCGTGCGCGTCGTGCTCGCGGACGATCGATTGGTCGAGCACCGGGTCGTATTCGCCGGTCGAGTAGCCCGTGGCCAGCCGGGCTGGAATGCCGAGGCTGCGCAGCATCAACGTCTCCGCAGTCGCGAACTGCTCGCAGTAACCGGTCTTGACGTCGAACAGAAACCAGTCGACGGGGTCTTGGCCGCTCGGCACCGGAGGCAGGGCGAGCGTGTAGTGGTAGTTGGCCTGGAGGTAGGTGGTCAACGCCATCACCAGGTCGAACTGGTTGGACGCGCCCCGGGTCGCCGTCATGGCCAGGGCGCGACCCCGCTGCGACAGCGCGCTGAAGTCGACGTAAGCCGCATTCCCGTCAGGTATGCCCCGCGCATACTCGTCGGCGCGGAGCTCGTCCGGGGTCAGATTCGGCAGGTACGAAACCACAGAGTAGGTCTGGCCCGGCTGCAGCTCGGCGGGCGTGTGGAAGGTGCCGTACGCGTCCTCGCGCAGGCCCGCCACGGGGACGTACAGGCTCTGGATCGGATAAGCGGCGCTCACCACTCCGGGCAGCGGCCGCAGGAGCCGGAAGGTCTGCACGAAGGTGCCGAGGTTGTGCGGCGGCTCGGCGGGCAGCAGGCGCGGCGGCACGTAGGGAGACAGCTCGCGGTACGAACGGCTCGAGGCCGTCCACACGCCGCCCCGGTAGGTGTCGAAGACCAGCCCTCGCCAGTAAGCCGGCGCGCCGGTGCGCACGTACATGACCGGGGCATCGCCAAGACGCCCGCGGAAATGCAGGTCGATGCTGCCGGTCGTCCCGGCCGGGTTGCCGCTCAGCCGGATCAGGGGCAGCGCGGGGTTCTCGAGGTTGCCGCGAAACTCGGTGAAGTTCGGCAGCGATATGACGAGCGGACCGGTGGGCGTCCCAGAGGGCTGGGGCACCGCGATGAAGATCAAAAGGCCGATCAGCAGTACGCTCGCCACCGAGATGGAGATGGCGACCGGCGGTCCGCCCACCTCGGCGTTGATGCGGCGCAGATGCGAGGCCATCCAGAACCCACCGAGGCACACCGCCCACACAGCCACCAGGATCCCGAACGGGTAGTCCCACGCGTAAACGGCGGCGAGGTAGAGAATCGCCAGGCTGATCCACAGGCTCGAGTAGCAGTTCCGGCGTGTCTTGAGGTCGAAGCTCGTGATCGCGACGAGCAGGATCGCGAAGTTGGCCTGGGGGAGCTGGCCTCCGAACAAGGCCAGCGCGGAATCCGAGACGACGTAGAACAGAGCCCCGAAGATGAGGCAGGCGAGCAGCGCCTGGCGCCAGAACCCGCGCTTGATGAGGCGCTCGCGGTAGCTGACGAGGTGCCCGACGGCGGCGGCCACCAGCCCGAGCGCCGGCACCACGTAGTCCTGGCCGTACAGCACGATCCCGAGCACGGCCACGGCGAAGCCGGAGAAGGCGAACGCGCGGGCTTCGAGGGAATTCTCGACTGCGGACGCCGGGAGCCCGAGACCGCGGCGAGCGAAGGGCGGCCGAGCCGGCGTCACGATTCGAGCGGCCACTGCGTGCCCACGCGCCGGACCGGCCCGTCAACGTCCAGGTCCGCCCCGCCGACGACCCACGCCCTGATGCGCCCGCCGCGACCACGCACAGTCTCGAGCGCGTCGAGTAGGTCGGGGTCCGAAGCCGCCGTGACGGCCACGGCGTCCGCGCTCGCGGGGGGATGGCCCGAGGGGTCTGAGGGGAGTTCCGGATACCTGGCGAGCCATTCCAGAATCGCCCAGAACGAGCGCGAGTTCGCGGGCGAGCTGGGCTCCCGGCCGGGCGCCCATAGCACGACACGGCCGCCCTCCCGGATGCAGTCCCAAGCCTCCGAGGCCGCAATGCGTGCCACCTGGTCGGCGATCTTGCGGTCGGCTGGACGCGGGTCGCACAGGATCGCGAGCGTCTGCACCCCAGGCGGCTCGTATTCGCGCACCACCAGCTCGCCGTGCCGTGCGCTGGAGCGCCAGTGGATCCTTCTCAGAGCATCACCGGGCCGATACTCGCGCACGCCGAACAGCTCGGTGCCCGAACCCGCGCGCGGCGCGGCGCGGCTCGCCTCCAGCTCGCGGGTCTGCGGGCGCGCCACAAGCGAGGTGAATCGAGGCAGCACCAGCGCGACCTCGACGTCAGCGCAGTGACGCCGGCTGCGGAACAATCCGAGTGGGTCGCTCGAGCCGACGTGCCACCACGTGGCGCCGACGGGTCCCCGCCGGAGCTCACGAACGACATACGGGCGGCGCCAACCCGAGCGGGGCACGAGGCCTGTGCCGAGCGCCAGCTCTCGCGACCCGATCCTCCCTTCCACCCAGGCCGGCCCGCGAGCCGCGCCCGTCGTGTCGAGCCCGACCTCGACCTCGAGGCCGTCGCCTTCGAACACGGGCCCCGGCAGGGGTCCGCTGAGCAACAGCTGGTCCGCCAGGTCGCCGGCGGGGGAGCCGGCGGCGGCCCGACTGCTCAGTACGCCAAGGTGCAGCTGCAGGCCCGCTCGGTTCCACGCCGCGTACGCGCCCGCGACGGCGGTGAACGAAAAAACCCAGGCGGCCAGCAGGAAGAGCCAGGGGACCTCGGACGTCGCGGCGTACCACTCGAGCACAAGGCCCAGGGCGACCGCGCCGAGAAACCTGGGGGTCGGTTTCAGCTCGGCCTCAGTGCTGCCTCAGAGGCGGCAGGGGCAGCGAGCCGACGACCTCCGAGACCATGTCGGCCGCCTTCGCGCGCCCGCGCATCCCAAGCCGGTGGGCCAACACCGGGACCGCGAGCAGCTTGACGTCGTCCGGAAGGACGAAGTCGCGGCCCTCGAACAGCGCCCAGGCCTGCGCCGCCCGCTGCAGGTAGACGCCCGCGCGCATGCTCGCGGGAAGCAGGACCTCGGCCCGGGTGCGGATGGCTTCGAGCAGCGACACGATGTAGCTGCGGATCGCCGGCGCCGCGACCACGCGCAAGCTGGCCTCCTGGAGCTCGACCACCTCGCTGATGCCGACCACGGCGGCGAGCGTCGCGATGGGGTCGCCGTGCTCGCGGCGCGCCAGCACCTCCATCGCCTCCGGGTGCGTGGGGGGTCCCATCTCGGCGGCCAGGATGAAGCGGTCGAGCTGCGACTCTGGCAGCGGGTAGGTGCCGTGGAACTCCGTGGGATTCTGGGTGGCGACCACGAAGAATGGACGCTCGAGGATTCTGGTCTGGCCCTCCACCGTGACCTGACCCTCCCCCATCGCCTCGAGAAGGGCGGACTGCGTTCGGGGCGTGGCGCGGTTCACCTCGTCCGCCAGCACGACGTTGGCGAAGATCGGGCCGGGGAGAAACTGGAACGTCAGATCCTTCTGGTTGAAGATGCTCGAGCCCGTGATGTCGGACGGCAGGAGGTCGGGCGTGCACTGGATGCGGCGGAAGGTCCCCCCCACCGAGGTCGCGAGCGCCCGGGCGAGCATCGTCTTGCCGGTGCCCGGCAGGTCCTGCAGCAGAACGTGGCCGCCCGCGACCAGCCCGGCCGCGGCGAGGCGCACCACCTTCTCCTTGCCGACGATGACGCTGTGGACGTTCTTCTCGATCCGGTCGAGCAGCTCGGCGGCGCGACGGGGCTGGAGGGAGGGTTCCTGCGTGGCCGCCACGAGAGCCAGTCTAGTAGGGGGTCGCCTCTTAACCTTTCACGTAAGAAAGCTTTTCGGCCACCTTCCCATCGCGGCGCTCATGACCGACGACTGCATCTTCGAGAACACCATCACGGCGTCGACGTCGTCGCGGCCGAACGCCTCGTTGAAGGCGAGGACGGTGCTTTCGGTCGAAATCGGTCAGGCCTGACCGATCATGCGCGAGATGACCTCGTTGAGGTTCGGGCCGCCCTTGCCGAAGGGCACCGAGTGCACGCGGTGGGCGAACACCATCTCCGCGACCTCGCCGACGTGGTTCACGCGGACCTCGGCGGCGCTGTCGTAGGCCGCTTTGGCCTGCGCCGCCCGCGCGCAGACCAGGTCCGACCGGTGGCCGTCCACCTCGAGCGCGATGGAGATCTGGGCGATCAGGCGCAGGATCTGTCGCGGCAGCTCGACCTCGGGGAAGGTGACGATCGCTTCGGCAATCGATGAGCGCACGTTCTGCTCGGACTCGACGTGCTGCTGCGTGAAAAGGTTGGGGTCGTCCTCCCAGACGGCCCTCTTCTCCACGATCGCCACACGCTGGTCGAGGTCGCGAATCCCCTCGACGTCGACGCACAGCCCGAACCGGTCCAGCAGCTGTGGCCGCAGCTCGCCCTCCTCGGGGTTCATCGTGCCGACCAGGATGAAGCGAGAGGGGTGCGAGACGGAGACGCCCTCGCGTTCGACGGTGTTGATGCCCATGGCGGCCGCGTCGAGCAGGACGTCAACGATGTGGTCGTCGAGCAGGTTGACATCGTCGACATAAAGAATGTTGCGGTTCGCCTCGGCCAGGACGCCGGGCTCGAAGCGCCGCGAGCCCTCCTTCAGCGCGGCCTCGAGGTCGATCGTGCCGACCACGCGGTCTTCGGAGGCGTTGATCGGGAGCTCGACGACCCGCATGCGCCGTGTGGCCACTGGCAGCGACCCGGCCTTCGCGCGCTCCCGGCAGTCGTAGCACCAGTCCTCCGGGTCGTCCGGGTGGCAGCCGAAGTGGCACCCCTCCACAACCTGCTGGTCAGGCAGCAGGCGCGCCAGCGCTCGCACGGCCGTCGACTTGCCCGTCCCTTTCTCGCCACGGATGAGGACCCCACCGATCGACGGGTTGATCGCGTTGAGGACCAGGGCCATCTTCATCTGGTCCTGGCCGACGATCGCTGTGAACGGGTAGGAGTACCGGTCGATGGCCATGTGCACCGAATACTACCGGCCGGTTCTGCCCAGCTCCCTCTCCACCGCCGACGCAATTTCGTCACGGGACAGGTCGTACAGGCCGTAGTAGCGGGCGCCCATTCGCTCAGCAAGGTCGGCGCACGCGTTGATCGCGTATGTCTGATACATCGGAGCGACGCGAGCGAGGTGCTGCACGGAAGGCAGATGGCTGTAGTCACGCGCGGAGTCGATGACGAGCGCATCGATGTTCTCCGCCTCGATCAGGCCCGCGACCTTCTGGGCTTCGATGAGCGGCTCCTCTTTGAACATAGAGATGTTGCCGCGCCCGTCGCTGATCAGCACCAGGAGCGGGCGGATCGTCGGATCGCGCAGCAGCTCGGTCTTGACCACTTTGTAGCCGGCCATCAGCCCATGGGTTAGCGGCGTGGTGCCGCCGACCGAGAGCCGCTCAAGGCGCCGGCGTGCCAGCGACACGCTCGAGGTCGGTCGCAGCACCACCTCGGCGGTCCGGTTCTTGAAGATGACGACCGCGACCCGGTCGCGCCTCACATATGCGTCCTGGAGCAGCGAGAGGATGGCGCCTTTGGTGGCGGCCATCCGCTGTTCCGCGTCCATGGATGCCGACGCGTCGACCACGAACACGATGAGGTTTCCGATCTTGCGTTCGCGGACCTTCTGTCTCAGGTCTTCGCGCTCGAGCTTCAGTCGCTCGCCCGCGACGCGGCCGCGGTCCTTCTGCATCGGCGCGGCGGCGCGCACGGTGGCGTCGATCGCCAGGTCGTTGACTTTCGTCCTTGGCTCAGCCCGCACGTAGCGGCCCCGCCGGTCCGGCGTCTGGCTGGCGGAGCGCTTGCCGCCCTGCTTGCGAACGCGGCGCTGGCGCGGCAGGTCGATGCGGCGCAGGTTGAAGGTTTCCAACGCGTCGGGCGCCGATTCGTGGCCGCTCGAGCCGCCTGTCGTCATGCCTTGATCGCTCCCGGCCGACTGCTCGCCCGCATCCGCCGCGCTCGACATCTGGTCGGTGGAGGCGTCGGCGGCCGACTCGCCATCCGAAGCCTGCGGCTCGCCGCTCTCCGATTCGGATGGCTTCGTGCCCGCCTGCTCCTCGCCGGGTTCGGGGGAGCTCGAGTCGTCCTGGTCGCGCCGGATCGGCTGGCGAGCCCGGTGGGCCAGCGCCAGGGCCGCGGCGTCGTAGACGTCCTCGCGAGTCGGCGAGCGGTGCCTGCGGTATGCCGCCAGCGCCTTGGCGGCATGATCGATCACGACGTCCGCCCGATGACCCAGGACCGCCGCCTCGACGCAGATCGACGAGATGAGGCGCGCGTGGCCGGGCGTGACGTGGACTTCCTTCGGGCGGCCGATGGCCTCGGCGAGGGCTCGCGAAAGATTGGCGTCCGCGGCCGCGAACTCGTTGGCGAACTCGTGATCGCGGCGCTTGAAGGCGGCGTCGCGCTCCGCGATGAGCACCCGCTGGTCCGGGTCACGGATGCCCTCGACGTCGACGCAGAGCCCGAAACGGTCGAGCAGCTGCGGGCGCAGCTCGCCCTCCTCCGGGTTCATGGTGCCGACCAGGATGAAGCGCGACGGGTGCGCGAAAGAGACGCCTTCGCGCTCGATCACGTTGACGCCCATGGCAGCGGCGTCCAGCAGGACGTCGACGAGGTGGTCGTCCAGGAGGTTCACCTCGTCGACATAGAGGATGTTGCGATTTGCCTCCGCCAGGACCCCGGGCTCGAACCGACGGGTCCCCGCGCGCAACGCAGCTTCGATGTCGATCGTGCCCACCACCCGGTCCTCGGATGCGTTGATCGGCAGCTCGACCACCCGCATACGCCGCTTGTGGTGGGGCAGCACCCCGGCGGACTTCAGCCGTGCCCGGCAGTCCGCGCAAAGGACCGCGTTGTCGTGGGGGTCGCATCCGAAGTGGCAGCCGTCGACCACGTCGTGCTCGGGCAGCAGGCGGGCCAGGGCGCGGACCGCGGTCGACTTGCCGGTCCCTTTCTCGCCCCGGATCAGCACTCCGCCGACCGTGGGCATGATGGCGTTCAGGATCAGGGCCAGCTTCATCGATTCCTGGCCGACAATCGCGGTGAATGGAAAGGAGTGGCGATCGAGCGTGACGCTCACGTGTTCAAGCTTAGGGCGCGCTTCCCATGGGCCAAAAAAGGGCGGGTAAGGGGAAGTAAATCAGCCCCAGGGTGGTTGTAGCTGGTGTGGAGATTGTGGTGCCGCTGATCGTCCTCGTCCTGCTTGATGTCGCCGCCTGGCGATGGGGCGTCGATTCGCGCCAGTGGGGCCTCGAGCCTCGGTCGACCGGCCGCCCCGAGCGCTGGATCTAGCGGGCTAACCCAGCAGCTCCCGCATCTTGTCGCTGGTGCGGATGAGGTCCAGGTCCTTGTCCTTGCGCGCCTGAGCGACCAGCTCAGGCCTAGCTTTGAGACTTTCGCGAAGCAGCGGCGCCGCCTTGTCGGCTCGCCCGACCCGTCCGTAGAAGCACGCCAGGTTGTAGTCGGCGTACGCGCGATGGGCGGGGTCCGGAGCCAGGTCGCGGTTGAGATCGTGGGCCCAGACCTGGGCCGCCTCAGCCGACTTTTCGTCGCCCAACTCCAGGTGCCAGAACATCAGGTGCTCGGCGACGTGGCCGTGGCCGTTCCCGGGCACGCTCTCCCACAGCCGCCGGTCCGTCGCGTAGGGGTGAGGCCTTATCAGGTCGTCTTCGCTGCAGGCTTCGACCGCGGCGGCCAGGCGGTCCCACGAATCGCGGGCGACGGCACGGACGTCGGCCGCTGGTCGATGGCGGCCGGACGTGTAGATGATCGCGTTCTGATCGTCATCCTCGAGCGGGGGCGGCAGCTCGCTCCCGGTGCGGACCGCGCTCATCAGCCGGGCGTTGCGGTCTCGCCACCAGGCCAAATGGAAGATGTGGTCTCGGGCGCTCCATCGGCCCAAAGAATCAACCGGCCCGTCGACACAGAGTGATTCCAGCTCGGCCTCACGCGCCCGGCCTTCGGCCAGCGCGTCGAGGAGCTCCCGCTTCACCGGCTCGTGCCGCCTTCCGGCCGAGAGGTCACCTCAAGCGCGCGTGGTGGAGTCTCAACTCGGAACCATTGCCTTGACGAGCTCGCGCTCCTGCTCGAGCTCCTCAGTCGTCACCTTGATCCTCTGCTTGGCGTCCTCGTCGTGCTCGAGGCCCTCGACGACTTCCCAGTGCTCCTCGTCGGTCTTGACCGGGAAGCCGAACTGCAGCCACTCGGGCACACCGTACTCACCGTGGCTGACCACCGCCAGGGAGTGCCAGTCACCCCACGGGGTCGGGTTGCGAATGCTGTTGACAGAGTCGATGATGGCGTTGGCCGCCGAAGCTGCCGAAGAAGCGCCGCGGGCCTCGATGACCGCCGCCCCCCGCTTCTGGATGGTCTCGATGAACTTGCCGTTGAGCCAGCCGTGGTCGGAGATCACGTCCTGCACCGCGATTCCGGCGATGCGCGCGTTGCGGGCGTCGGGGTATTGCGTCGCCGAGTGGTTGCCCCAGATCGCCATGTTGGAGACGACCGAGACCGGCACCTTGGCTTTCTTGGCCAGCTGGGTCTTGGCGCGATTCTCGTCCAGCCTGGTCATGGCGAACCATCGCTCGGGCGCGACCTCCGGAGCGTTGGAGCGCGCGATGTAGCAGTTGGTGTTGCACGGATTCCCGACGACCAGGATCCGGACGTCGCTCGCGGCGCGCTTGGCGATCGCCTTGCCCTGCGGCCCGAAAATGCCACCGTTCACGGCGAGCAGATCTCCTCGCTCCATCCCCGCCTTGCGCGGGACCGAGCCCACGAGCAGCGCCCACGAGGTGCCGTCGAACGCCTCCTCGGTCTGGCTGGTCAGCAC
>JBOHUP010000353.1:0-3696 GCA_050734615.1 Candidatus Dormibacteraceae bacterium
CCTGCGGCCACTGCGCGCTGTGCCGCAAGGGCTGGTTCAACCAGTGCGTCGAAAAGGCCACTTTCGGGCACGGGGAGTATTTCGGGGGATTGGGCGGCGGTCAGGCGGAGTACGTCGTAGTGCCCCACGCCGACCACTCGATGGAACCGATCCCGACAGGCATGACCGACGAACAGGCGATCTTCGTCGGAGACATCCTGTCCACCGGCTTTTTCGGCGCGGAGCGCGCGGAGATCAAGCCGGGCGACACGGTCGCCATCATCGGAGCCGGACCGGTGGGCCTGATGGCCACCATGTGCGCGCAGCTCTTCGGACCGTCCAAGACATTCGTCGTCGACATGGTCGAATCGCGTCTCGAGTTGGCGCAGGAGCTGGGCGGCATACCGATCAATACCGCCGGCGTGCATCCGATCGAGGCGATTGAGAGCCAGACCGGAGGCATCGGCGCCGACTGCAGCATCGAGTGCGTCGGCCTGTTGCCCGCCGTCGACACCGCCATTCACTGCGTCCGCGGTGGAGGCACCATCTCGATGGTGGGCGTCCCCAGCGCCGTGCAGGGCGACTTCCCGTACTTGCGGATGTGGTTGAAATCGCTCACGTTTCGCGCCGGTTGGTGCAACGTCCAGGCCTACATGAGGCCGCTGCTGGACCTCGTCGCTGCCGGGCGCCTGCGCCCGGAGGCGATTATCAGTCACCGCATGAAGCTGGACCAGGCCGAGGAGGCCTACAAGATCTTTGCGGCGCGCGAAGCAACCAAGATAGTGCTGACGCCTTAAGCCGGCCTGGGCTCCTCTCCCCGCTGCGGAGCAGGCAGGGCGTCCAGCGCCATCAGGTAGCCTCGTGCTCGCTCGGCGAGCGGATAGCGCTCCTCGAGCTCGTGAAACGCCGGTCCATGGTCGCTGTGCTCGAGGTGCGCCATCTCGTGCATGAGCAGGTAGTCGAGGACCCAATCGGGCAGGGAGGCTGCGCGGCGGGCGATGCGGATCGCCCCATCGGTGAAGGTGCAGCTCCCCCACAGATGCCGCATGTCGGCGAAACCGATCGACGTCCAGCGCAGCCGGCCGCCGAAGTGACGTTCGTTCAAGGTTCGCGCTCGCCGCAGGAGGCGCTGGTCCGAAGGCCGGGAACGCTCCATGCGCCTCTCGAGCCGGTGCCGCATGACTTCGGCCCAGCGCTCCCTCTCCGCATGCGGCATCCACGACGGGACCAGGAGCTCGAGCACGCCTGACCGGAGCCGGGCGGTAACCGTCCTGCGACGTTGCTTCGAGGCGACGATACGAATGGGCGGACTGAAGCGTTCTGGATCTGTTGCCAAGACGTTGTGCTCCGTTGTATGCGGGTTGGTTTGCGGCGATTGTAGGTACCCCGATGGCAAAACGGAACCCAGCCTGTCAACACCGGGGTAGCATTGCGCGCAAAACCGTGCCTAGAAGCCTGGTGATCGGAAACGGCAACGCCCTGGTCGGCTTCGACGCGCATTACTCGGTGCGTGATCTCTACTTTCCGAGGGTCGGAGACGCGAACCAGACGATGGGCAACGTGTGCCGCACCGGGTTTTTCATCGACGGCCGGTTCGCCTGGCTCGAGGACGATGGCTGGGAACGCAAGCTCGGGTACGCCGAGGACTCGCTTGTGAGTGACGTGACGCTCAAGCATCCGGGGCTCGGCATCTCGGTCCATTTCGAGGATTACATCGACCTCGCGCGCAACTGGCTCATCCGCAACATCGTGGTGTCGTCGGCGGACGGCTACAACGTCGGCCGCGTCTTCTTTCACTACGACTGGTACATCGAGGGCAACGACATCGGCAATACGGTCGCCTTCGATCCGCGGCACCGTGGTGTGATCGCGTACAAGGCCAACCGCTACTTCCTGATCGGAGGCCAGTCCGGCCCCGAGTTCGGCATCGGCACCTGGGCCAACGGCAAAAAGGGCAACGGCGCGGAGGGCACCTGGGTTGACGCGGAGGACGGTGTCCTGGGCAAGAACCCGATCGAGCAGGGCTCGGTCGACTGCACCGTGGGATTCGACTTCGGTCCGGGCGGCCCGAACGCGTCCCGCTCCCTCGTGCACTGGCTATGCATGGGCACGCGCTTGAGCGAGGTGACGGAGTACGGCCAGGACCTGATCATCGGCCGTGGCCCGGACACATATCGCGGCCGGACCATCACGTACTGGCAGGTATGGTCCGAGAAAGATCATCGGCACATCGATGAAGAGCTCGGATCGGACGTGACCCAGCTATATCGGCGCAGCATCCTGACCGCCCGCACGCATGCGGACAACCGCGGCGCGATCATCGCCTCCACAGACTTTGACATCACGAAGTTCGCGCGTGACACCTACGCGTACGCGTGGCCGCGAGACGGCGCCCTCGTCGCCAACGCGCTCGATCGCGCGGGGCACGAGGACGTCACTCGCCAGTTCTTCACGTTCTGCCAGTCCACCCTGGTCGAAGAGGGATTCTTCCTGCACAAGTACACGCCTTACGGGCAGCCGGGTAGCTCATGGTTGCCCTGGGTGGACTCGCACGGCGTGCGTACGCTGCCGATCCAGGAAGACGAGACCGGGCTCGTGCTGTGGGCCCTGTGGCAGCACTATCACCTTCACGGCAACCTCGACTTCGTGGTCGGCCTGTATTCGACGCTCGTGGTGCCCGCCGCCGACTGGATGGTGTCGTACGTCGACGAGCGCAACGGCCTCCCGATGCCTTCCTGGGACCTGTGGGAAGAGCGCTGGGGCGTGCACGCATTCACCGTCGGCGCGGTGTGGGGCGGCCTCGACGCCGCTCGTAACTTTGCGGACCTCTTTGGGGACGTAGCCGCCTACGTGCGCTATCGCGACGCCGCCGACCGCCTGCGGAAGGCCGCCGACACGCACATGTACAGCCCCGATCTCGGCCGGTTCGCACGCCGCATCGTGGTGGAGGCTGATGGGACCCAGACCGTCGACATGGTCCTCGACAGCGCGATGTACGGTCTGTGGCGATTTGGCCTGTACCCGGCGGACGACCAGCGAGTCACGCAGACGATGCATGCCATCGCCGAGCAGCTATCCAACAAGGCATCGTGTGGCGGCATCGCTCGATACACAGACGATTACTACTTCAAGGTCGAATCCGACACCAAGAAGGTCCCGGGCAACCCATGGTTCATGTGCACCCTCTGGCTGGCCCAGTGGTACATCGCGACCGCGAAGAACACCCACGACCTCAAACCCGCGCGCGACATCATCAACTGGGCTGTCGCGCACCAGATTCAGGGCGGGCTGCTCTCGGAGCAGCTGGATCCGAACACCGGCGCGCCCCTGTCCGTATCACCCCTGACCTGGTCGCACGCCGAACTCATCGTGACCGTCGACGACTTCTGCCGCAAATCGGAGCGGCTGCGCCGCTCAGCGCTGGGGACGGTGCCGCCCCAACAGGCCTCTGCCTAGAGCGGGATGTTTCCGTGCTTGCGCGGCGGGCGCTCGACGGTCTTGCGCAGGCACAGCTCCAGCCCGCGGACCAGCTCGCGGCGTGTCTGGCTCGGCTCGATCACGTCGTCGATGTAGCCGCGCTCAGCCGCCACGTACGGATTGGCGAATCGGGCGGTGTACTCGGCGACCAGCTCTTGTCGCCGCGCAGCCGGGTTCGCCGCGGTCGCGAGGTCGCGCTTGTAGACGTTGTTCACAGCGGCTTCCGGCCCCATGACCGCG
>JBOHUP010000354.1:0-6034 GCA_050734615.1 Candidatus Dormibacteraceae bacterium
ATCCAGGTCCTCTCGCGACGAACGAAGAACAACCCCGTTCTCATCGGTGAGCCCGGCGTCGGCAAGACCGCTATCGCCGAAGGGCTTGCCCAGCGCGTCGCGCAAGGCGACGTCCCCGAAGGCTTGAAGGGCAAGCGGGTGATTGCGCTCGACCTCGGCAGCCTGGTCGCGGGCACCAAGTTCCGCGGCGAGTTCGAAGACCGCCTCAAGGCCGTGCTCAAGGAGATCGAAGGCTCCGACGGCCAGGTCATCCTGTTCATCGACGAGCTGCACACCCTGGTCGGCGTCGGGGCCGCGGAAGGAGCCATCGATGCCGCCAACCTGCTCAAGCCGGCCCTCGCGCGCGGGGAGCTTCGCGCCATCGGCGCGACTACACTCGATGAATATCGCAAGCACATAGAGAAGGACGCCGCCCTCGAGCGGCGCTTCCAGCCGGTGATGGTCAGCGAGCCCTCGGTAGAGGACACGATCAGCATCCTTCGCGGTCTTCGGGAACGCTATGAGGTGCACCATGGGGTGCGCATCAAGGACGCCGCCATCGTCGCCGCGGCCGTGCTCTCTCAGCGCTACATCACCGACCGTTTCCTTCCCGACAAGGCGATCGACCTGATCGACGAGGCCGCGGCGCGGCTGCGCACCGAGATCGACTCCCTTCCCGCAGAGCTCGACGAGCTGGAGCGCCAGATTCGCCAGCTCGAGATCGAACGCCAGGCGCTCAAGAAGGAGACGGACAAGGCATCCAAGGCGCGGCTCGGCGCCCTCGAGCGCGAGCTTGCCGAGCTGTCGGAACGCCGTACATCGCTGCGCTCTCGGTGGGACCAGGAGAAAGAGGTAATCGGGCGCATCCGAGCCTTGAAGGCGAAGCTCGAGGAGGCCCGCGCGGACGCGGAGCGTGCCGAGCGCGCGGCGGATTTCGGCAAGGCTGCGGAACTCCGCTACGGCAAGGTTGTCGAGCTCGAAAAGCAGGTGGTGGCTGCCAACGCCAAGCTGGCCGAGCTCCAGGGCGGGCACGCCCTGCTCAAAGAAGAGGTGGGCGAGGAGGACATCGCCGAGATCGTCAGCCGCTGGACCCGGATCCCGGTTTCGAAATTGATGGAGGGCGAGGTCGCCAAGCTCATCAAGATGGAGGAGCGCCTGCATGATCGAGTGATCGGCCAGGACGAAGCGGTCAGCGCTGTCGCCAACGCGGTCCGCCGTTCGCGCTCAGGGCTCTCCGACCCGCACCGTCCGGTGGGCTCGTTCATCTTTCTCGGTCCGACCGGCGTCGGCAAGACCGAGTTGGCGCGGGCACTGGCTGAGTTTCTCTTCGACGACGAGCAGGCGCTCATCCGCCTGGACATGTCCGAGTACCAGGAGAAGCACACGGTCGCGCGCATGCTCGGTGCACCACCTGGCTATGTCGGCTACGACGAGGGCGGCCAGCTGACCGAGGCGGTCCGCCGCCGGCCCTACTCGGTGGTCCTCTTCGACGAGATCGAGAAGGCGCACCCCGACGTCTTCAATGTCTTGCTGCAGATCCTGGATGATGGGCGCCTGACCGACGGCCAGGGCCGCACAGTGGATTTCCGCAACACCGTCTTGATCATGACGTCGAACCTCGGCGGCACGCTGATCCAGGAGATGTCACGTCGCGATTTCGAACAGGTCCGCGAAGCGGTGATGGGCGTCCTCCGCGATCACTTCCGTCCCGAGTTCCTGAACCGGGTGGACGAGCTCATCGTGTTCCGCGCCTTGACCGAGGATCAGCTGGCTTCCATCGTTGACATCCAGCTTCGGCGCCTGGAGCACAGGCTTGCCGACCGGCGCGTGACGCTCGTGGTCACCGACGCGGCGCGAAAGCTCCTGGCCCAGCGAGGCTGGGACCCGGTGTACGGCGCACGGCCACTGAAGCGGGCGATCCAGCGCATGGTGCAGGACCCGCTGGCCATGTTGCTGCTTGAGGGCAAGTTCTCGGAAGGCGACACAGTCGAGGTCGGCGTCAAGGATGCGGAGCTGAGCATCTCGAAAGCAAAGGCTGCGGTGGCAGCGACCGCCGCTAGTTAGAGCAGACCGTACCCACTGCGGGAAGCGTGAGGCTGCTCAAATAGGCGTTCTCGGCCGCCAGCGAGCACGCGCTCGAGAAGTACGAAACATGCCCGTTGCCCTGGCGAGTGAGCAAGACCGAGCCGTCGATCTGCCGGTTCACGGACTGCGAATCCGCATACGGCGTGGCCGGGTCGTTGGTGCCTCCAACCAGCAGTATCGGCGGCGTTCCGCTGACCGGGATTGGACCGGTTTGGCGTACCGGCTTCACCGGCCAGTATGCGCATTGCAAATTGGAGTACTGGCTCCACGGCCCGAAAAGCGGCGACGCTTTGGCGTACGCCGGGCCGAGCGCATCGTATGCAGCGACATCCAGGGGGACTGGCCAGTCGAGGCAATAAGTTGAGTCGTACGCACCGTTGAACAGGGCCGAATAGGTTCCGTCGGCGTTGCGGCCGAGGTAGGAGTCGGCCAAAAAGACCAGGATCGTCCCATCGCCGCGGTCCGCGGCCGTCAGAGCCTGGTCGAGATAAGGCCATGAGCTCTGGTCGTAAAGCGCCGAGAGAACACCGGTCATCGCGATCGAGCGCGTCAGCTGGCGACTCCCGACCTGCATGGGCGTGCCGTCAAGTCGGTTCATGAGGGCTGTGAGCTTGGTCCCAGGGTCACCGGAACGGCCGTAGGCGCACGTCGAGCTGGCCGTGCAGGACGCCAGGAAGGCCTCGAGGTTCTTTTCAAAGCCGACGATCTGTCCCAAGTTGCTGTCGTTGGCGGGCACGCTGGGGTCAACCACTCCGTCTAGCGAAAGGGCTCGCACGTGCGTCGGAAACAGATGGGCATAGTTCTGGCCGATGTACGTGCCGTACGAGAAGCCGAGATAGGTCAGCTTGTCATCCCCGACAGCGGCCCGAATCAGGTCTAGGTCACGAGCCGTGCTCGGCGTGTCCATGAACGGCAGGATGTCCCCGTCGGATTGCCCGCATGCGGCGGCGAAATCCTTGTCGGACTGAATGGCAGCCTGCTTCTCCTGGGGGTCGTCGAGCACGCCGTCGAGTGCGAGGTACGAATCCTCAGTGGGTCCGTTGACGCAGTGCATCGGTGAGCTCTGGCCGACCCCACGTGTGTCCCAGCTGACGAGGTCGAAGCGCCGGTTGATGTCGGCCATCGCGGGGGCGAAGTCCTGCAGGCCGGTCACACCTGATTCGCCCGGGCCACCGAAATTGAGCACCAGCGAACCGATGCGGCTGGCCGGATCGGTCGCCTGCTTGCGAATGAGCGCTAGACCGATGGTGCGGGCGGTCGGGTGGGCGTAGTCGAGGGGTACCTGCAATGTGGCGCATTGGAGCCCGCCACCGCAACCCGTCCAGGCGAGTGCGCCTGGCGTCGGCAACGGCGATGCCGAAGGTGTGTCGTGCGCAATGGGTGTTGGGTTTCGTGAGCACGCGGATATGAGCATTGCGACGAGGACCACGACCGTTGCGATCCGACTCGTCACGATCTCGAGTCTACCGGGCTCCCCTTTGAGAGTGTTCGCGATCGCATCGGCGAACCGGCGCGCCACAGGTAAGACCTCGAACGGGGTCGCCACGATCGGGCTCGTTCCCGATGAAGAAAGCTTCGAGTGCCGGGTCGGCATCGGGCGCATAACCCGTTTTGTCGAGCTCCGATAACCATTCCCTCTCGGCATTCGTTTACCAAAACGTGGCTGAGAGTGGCCGAAACCGCTCAACCCTTTGCGCGCAGCTAAGCACCGCTCGATCCGAGGCATGTTCCAGCCTGACCCGTGCGAGCCGGCCGCTTGTCGTTGCGATGACTGGGGTAGCGCTGGTCGCCTGCGGCGGCACCGTGGGCGTTGCGACAAACTATCAGCCGGCTCCGAGCTCCTGCCCAGTCTCAACGGCCGCGAATTTGGGCGGCGGCTCGACACCGATAGCGCCGAATTACGGGTTGGGATCTGGGCCGGTCTATCTATCAGGTCAGACCGACTGGTACTCAGGCGGTCAGGGCGCAATCATCCTTGTCGATTCCAGCTACCAGGGACCGCTCTCGGTACGAGCCTCACCGTTTGGCAGTGGAGGCGCGTCCACCATCACGCTCGCTCAGGAAGATCTGCCCGCGACGGCGGCTGACGGGCTGGCTTTGAAGGAAAGCGAACATGGGGTCCAGGTGGTTGCAGCGACACAGCTGGCGACGGGCGAACTGACGCTGGCTGCCAGCGGTCCTTCATCGAGCTGGCGAGGATGGTTTGGAATCCTGACTACCAGCGGCCGTGGGTGCTTTGCCATTCAGGCCGACGGAACCAACTTTTCTGAGGTCATCATCGTCTGGGTCCAGGCGGGTCCTGCTCCACCTGGCTGACAGGTAAAGGCATCGCGATCAGGACGACGTTCGCCAGATTCGCTCATGCCCTGCAGTGAGCCTTATCGCGCTTTGTACGCAGGGCGAGAGATGTCGCTAGCGGGAAGGAGAGCTCCAAACCCGCGGGAAACTAACCGTGGGATACCGGCACGAGATAGCGTAGGGCCATGCCGATTGGAGGCCCGGCGACTCCGGCAAACCAACCGCCCTCAACGTGCCTGACTCGATCGCTTTGATCATCCAGCACGATGAGGACGAGGACGAGGCTGCACAGGTGCTCGTCGACGGAATGATCGACGGACATGCCTATCGCTTTCTGCTCGACACCGGAGCCGCCAGGAGCAGCGTCGGACTCGACGATTACACCGCATCGTTTCCGTCCACCGAGAGGAGCGTTTCTTCGGGAGTGTCTGGAATCCATGCCACCGACGATTTGATCACCGTGCCGAGCTTCGAGGTGGGACCGATCATGCAGCGAGAATTCACACTCGTTCGCACGGTGAACCAAGACTTCATCAGCAACTTGATCGGGATGGATCTACTCAGGGCTTTGCGTTGCCACTTCCACTTCGATGAGAGCCGGGTCTCGGTGGACGCGACCGATGAGGTGGGCGCGAACTATGAAATTCGCGACCTGCAACTTGACGAGAAGTTTCATCCGTACGTTGACGTCAGGTTCGGCGATGTGACCGGCAAAGCCGTCTGGGATACCGGCGCAAGCCTCACGATCGTGGACACCAACTTCATCACCACGCAGCCTGCTTGGTTTTTAAGAGCAGGCGAATCTTCTGGAACGGATTCGACCGGAGCGAACTTGGAGTCGCCGATGTTCACCATGACGGGAGCGATGATCGGCGGCCATTTCTTCAAGCCCCACCGAGTCGCCGGCGTCGATCTGTCCAGCGTGAACGCCACCATCGAGGTACCGATGGACATGGTTCTTGGCTACAACACAATGAGCCAGGCAAACTGGGTTTTTGATTTCCCTCGTAGGAGATGGGCGATTTCAAAGGTCTTATGAGCCGATGGCTTGCGACTGCTACGCGGCTGTAACGGCGATTGGCTCGATTTGCCAGCAACTTGGCGGGAAGGGAGGGATTCGAACCCTCGAGGGAGCTTTACACCCCCTACCCGCTTAGCAGGCGGGTGCTTTCGGCCACTCAGCCACCTCCCCGGTCGATCGGGATCGTCGCTCGATTCTATCGGCCGTGACCTCTCCGCATACTTAACGCCCGATGGAGGCACCAGGAGGCCCAGGAGCACCCCCGATGTGGGGTCCCGCTCGCAAGATGGCGTTCGGTGCCGCGCCTGGTTCCAAGAGCAAGCTCTGGTACACCCTCGTGGACGGAGCCCTGAGCGAGGTCTTCTTTCCCACCATCGACCGTGTCGCGCTCCACGAGCTGCGCTTTTTCGCCTCAGCCAGCGGCTCGCCCCCTGTCGATGACGCCGGCGATGGCCAGCATCGCATCACCTGGTTCGCGCCCGGCACGCCGGGCTTCATCGTCGACAGCACCCACCACGAGTACCGACTGACCAAGGAGATCTTCTCGGACCCCGAGGAGAACGCCCTCCTGATCGCCGCGACCTTCGTCCCCGAGCTCCCCGACGTGCGCCTCTACATGCAGGCCTCGGCGCACTGGCAGCCGGGCAGCGA
>JBOHUP010000355.1:0-3162 GCA_050734615.1 Candidatus Dormibacteraceae bacterium
GAGGTACTCCATCCACTGCAAGTCGATCGTGCGAAGCATCACGTCGCGCTCGACCAGCGGCATGAGGTCGGGCCCGACCTCCTCGACCTTGCGGTCGTAGGTGTCGGAAGCGGCCGCCCGGAGGTACTCGATCAGGCCTTCCGGCCCGTTGTGCAACGCATCATCAGGGATCTGGGTGCCGGGTTCGATCGGCAGATATGCGAACAGGTACTTGACCAGGCCCTCGAGGTCCCAGTTCTCGGGGTGGCGGCTCTGGCAGTGCTGCTCAACGCCGCTGGCGATGATCTCGCGTGCATAGGCGAGGATGTTGCCGCGCGCGTCCGCGCCCTCGAGGACCTTCCGCCTCTCCTCGTAGATGATCTGGCGCTGCTTGTTCATCACGTCGTCGTACTCGACCACGTGCTTGCGGGCGTCGAAATGCATGCCCTCGACCTTCTTTTGCGCGCCGGCGATGGAGCGCGCGACCCAGGGGTGCTCGATGGGCTCGACCTCAAGGCTGTCCATCAGCCTGCCGATGCGGTCGGCGGCCGGACCGAAAATCTTCATCAGGTCGTCCTCGAGGGAGATGAAAAAGCGGCTTGACCCAGGGTCGCCATGGCGGCCCGCGCGTCCTCGCAGCTGGTTGTCGATGCGCCGGCTCTCGTGCCGCTCCGTGCCGATGATGTGCAGGCCTCCGAAGCCCTGGACCCCAGGTCCGAGCACGATGTCGGTACCTCGACCCGCCATGTTGGTGGCGATCGTGACCGCCCCGGGCTGGCCCGCCTCGGCGACGATCTGAGCCTCTCGCTCGTGCTGCTTGGCGTTGAGGACGTTGTGCTTGACGCCGCGCCGCTCCAGCATCTTGGCCAGGCGCTCGGACTTTTCGACCGAAACCGTGCCGACGAGCACAGGCCGCCTGACCTTGTTCATCTCGGCGATCTCGTCGATCACCGCCTCGAACTTCGACTTCTCGGTCTTGTAGATGACGTCGGGGCTGTCGGCGCGCACCATCGGGTGATGCGTGGGAATGACGACGACGTCAAGGCCATAGATCTTGTGGAACTCCTCAGCTTCGGTCAGCGCGGTTCCTGTCATCCCGGCAAGCTTTTCGTACTGGCGGAAATAGTTCTGGACCGTGATGGTGGCGATCGTCTTCTGCTCCTGCTGCACCTTCACGCCTTCTTTGGCCTCCACCGCCTGGTGCAGCCCGTCGGACCACCGCCGGCCGGGCATGGTCCGACCGGTGAACTCGTCGACGATGATCACCTCGCCGTCCTTGACGAGGTACTCCTCGTCGCGGCGGAACAGGGATTTGGCCTTGAGCGCCTGGTTGATCTGGTGCGCCTCGATCACGTTCTCGAGGTCGTAGATGTTCCGGATACCGGTCCAGCGCTCCATCTTCGCGATCCCTTCCTCGGTCAGCGATGCCGACTTGTGCTTGAGGTCGACCTCGTAGTCCTCACCTTCACCGAGGCGCGACGCCCATCGAGCGAACTCGTAGTACTTCTCGGTCGAATCCTCGGACTGGCCGGAGATGATGTGCGGCGTGCGAGCCTCGTCGATGAGGATCGAGTCCACCTCGTCGACGATCGCGTAGTTCAGCGTTCGCTGTGCGCACTGCGCCAGATCGTGAGCCATGTTGTCGCGCAGGTAGTCGAACGCGAGCTCGGAGTTGGTGGCATACGTGATGTCCGCGGCATACGCCTCATGCTTGGACACCGGCCGCAGGTGCTGCAGCCTCGGGTCTGGGTGTGTCTCGTCGAGGAACTCGGGATCGTAGAGGAAGGTCCCGACCGTGCCGACGTTGATGCCGACGGTCAAGCCCAGGAGGTGGTAGATCGGACCCATCCATCCCGCGTCACGACGCGCGAGGTAGTCGTTCACCGTGACGAGATGGACGCCCTTGCCCGCGAGCGCGTTGAGATGCAGCGACAGGCTCGCCACCAGCGTCTTGCCTTCGCCGGTCTTCATCTCGGCGATCTTCCCCTGGTGCAGCACGATGCCGCCGACGAGCTGGACGTCGAAATGGCGCAGGCCGATCGTGCGCCGGCTCGCCTCGCGGCACAGCGCGAACGCCTCGATCAAGAGCTCGTCGAGGTCGTGGCCCTCATGGGCTTTCTCGCGGAGCTCATCCGACCGCGCACGCAGGCCGGTGTCGTCGAGCGCGATCAGCTCGGGCTCGAGCGCGGTGATCGCCGACGCCACCGCGAGGTGACGTTTGATCTCCCGCTCGTTCGGGTCCAGGAGGCGGCCGAGAGTCAGCATTACGTTGCTAGGTTACGACCGGCTCGATCACGGCCACCGAGCCGTCCGCGCGCTTCACCGCGATCTGCAAGATTCCCGAGTCCTCGTCCAGATAAACGAGGAACGCCAGGCTGTCGGCCAGCAGCTCCGCCACGGCGTCGCTCATGCTCATCGGCCGGACCTTCATCCGGACCCTCTCCGGCTCGCTGGAGGGCGCCTCGCCCTCGGTTTCGGTTTCGGCCGCGCGGATGGCGGATTCTGGCTTCTTGCGGTGGGTGATCTTCTCCTTGTACTTGACCACCTGCCGGTCGATCTTGTCCAGCGCGAGGTCCAGCGCCGATTGCGGGTCGGCGCCTCTCTCATGGGCCGACAGAACCGGCGAGCGCCTTCCGTCGAGATGGACGTTGATGCGGCACACAGTGGTCGCCAGGCCGCTTCGTTTGCGCTCCTCGGAGAAATCGACTTCGGCATCGGCCACTCTGTCGAAGTGGCGCGCAAGGCGGCTCAGCTTCAGATGCGCATTCTCGCGCACCTCCTGCCCCAGACCGTCAGTACGGTCGTGCAGGACGACCTTCACAACCTGAGTATATAAGCGTCCCGCCTGGACGAGCGCGGTTGCGGGAGCCCCCCTAGCGCTTCGCCGGCTGGTATCCCGGAGGCGGCGGAAACAGCGCGGTGATCTCCTTGGGGAGCGGGATGCCCTGGGAGAAGATGCGGTCCAGGATTTGGGGCCGAAGGCCCGTCGGCTTGAACTCGGCGATCACCTTGCCGTCGGGAGTGGCGCCCTTCTGCTCGAGCACGAAAATGTCCTGCATGGTGATGATGTCCTGCTCCATGCCGACGATCTCGGTGATCGCGGTGACCTTGCGGGAGCCGTCCCGGAGCAGGTTCAGCTGGATGATCAGGTTGATGGCGCTGCCGGCCTGCTGGCGGATGGCC
>JBOHUP010000356.1:0-5013 GCA_050734615.1 Candidatus Dormibacteraceae bacterium
GAATGGGGCGCCGACCTGATCGTGATGGGGTTGCCTTACAAGCGGCGGTTTGGCGAGTTCAACCTCGGCAAAACCGTGCCTTACGTGCTCAAGAACGCCAACTGCCGGGTGATGCTGTTCAGGGAGCACCGGGAGCACCCCGACTAGCCCGCTGTCCCAGGCGCCCCCCGCTCGCGGCCCACTCTTCGGGCCCTCCCTCTCCCGCGGCCTCCCTCCCCCAAGCCCGCCAGCCTACCGTGCAAGTTAGGGCTGCCGATCGGACCTGCCAACCGAGGTTGTTAAGGTCAGCTCGATGTCCAACGTCGACCTCCGGAGGAAGCGCGCGCCCTACCTGGCGCGCCTTTGGGCGGAGCTCGGCCGCGCCGGCGGCGAGCACGACGCCTTCATCAAGGTCATCATCTTCGAGCGCATCGTCAAAGCGACCGTTCTGATCGCCCTGGCGATCGGACTTTCAGTCGCCGGCGAGAAGGGTTGGCTGGCCGTTTGGGCCGACTACGCCCAGGACCAGCTGAACCTCAACGTCGGCCACAGCCTGATCGGGCTTGTCCTACTCAGGCTTCTCTCTGCGGTGGGCGCGTTCAACCACGTGACCACGCTGGCGATCGGCGCCATTGCATATGCCCTCCTCGAGGGGACCGAAGGCGTGGGCCTGGCCATGCGCCGACGGTGGGCCGAATATTTGACCGTCATCGCGACCGGGGTCCTGATTCCATACGAGGTTTATGAAGTCGTCCACCGCCCGACCGTGTTCAAGGCCGCGGCGTTGCTAATGAATGTTGCCGTGGTGGGGTACCTGGCCTACCGCAAGCGTCTGTTTGTCGGAGTGTGAGGTCGGAGTCAGCCAGGCGCAGGTGAAACCTGCACGGTGCATGACGTAGCGCACCAGCGCGCCAAGAGTCTGCAACCCGTAAACGGTCGATGTGCTGAAGCTGATCGAGCTTGCGTCCTCGTGGTACTTGCCGATGGCGGGGACCTCGCCAATCTTGAAACCGAAAGTCGCGGCCTGAATCAAAACCTGCGTGTCGAAGACGAAGTCGTTGCTGTTCTCGAGGAAGGGGATGGCCTCGAGAAAACGGCGCGAGTAGGCACGGTACCCCGTGTGGTACTCCGACAGCTGCAGCCCAAGCACGCGATTCTCGGCGGCGGTCAGGAACCTGTTGCCGAGCCGTTTCCACCATGGCATCCCAGCCTTGGCCGGGTCCAACCCGAGCCAGCGCGATCCGAGCACGATGTCCGCCTGGCCGTCTTCGATCACCCCGCACAGGTTGGGGATGATGGCCGGGTCGTATTGCCCGTCCGGATGCAGCATCACGACCACGTCAGCGCCCATCTCCAACGCCGTGCGATAACACGTCTTCTGGTTGCCCCCGTAGCCCAGGTTCCGCTGATGCCGAATCACGTCGAGGTGGAGCGCGGTGGCAACGCTCACCGTCGCATCGGCGCTGGCGTCGTCGACCAGGAGGATGCGGTCAGCATGCCCCTGCGGTATGTCGCCGACGACCTCCACCAAAGTCTTGGCTGCCCGATATGCGGGCAGCACGATGACTCTTCTCGGACGAGGACCGCTCCAGGTCAGCTCGCCTAACGGGATGCGCTCATTGCGCACAGCCATGCGCTCGGCGGTGAGAAAGGCCGCGACCGCCAAAGCTCCGACGGCAGCGGACCAGAAATTGATCGCCAGCGTCATGTCGATTGCCGCGTAGGCGAAAAAAAGCACCAGTGGCGCGGCGAATGACCAGCGCAGCTCACCGGCGAGTGCGAGGTCGGCGAGCGCGAAGCCGGGGATCACCAGCAGGGCGAGGTCGTGGATGTTCTGGTGCGGGCTCAATACGAGCGAGGCCGCGATCACGAGGGCAAAATCCAGCCGTGGCTTGTTTGGGCGCCAGCTGAGTGACAGAGCCACCAGGGCGAGCAGCAGCAGGAGGATGACGATCGCCACCGCCTGGCCGCCCCCGCTCAGAGCCTCGAGGATGTTGCGCAGCGAGTACACCGCGGTGTCGGTGTAGACGAGCTGTCCGCTGCTCGGCAGCCGCCCGCCGATCGCCCACGCCCCGACCGCTCCAAGGTAGCTCACGATCGGGCCGATGCCAAACGTGAGGACGGAGACCAAGCCCAGGACGCCCACCACGCCGCCAAAGGCGGCCAGCGCGCGCCACGCCCGCCGCGCGATGAACAGCACGGGCACGAGCAGCAGGAGCTGCGGCTTGGCAAGCGCGAGCGCGCTGAACGCGCCTGCCCAGCCGAGGCGCCCCCGGCTCCACGCGCTGTAGGCGGCGGCGAGGGGAACCAGGACGACGAGGTCGGACTGGCCCTGTAGGACGGTCACGAACAACGGAAAGAAGCCGGCGATCATCGCGCTCGCGACGATCACGGCACGTCCGTGAATCCGAAGGCTGCCGCGGACCAGGATCGCGATCAGGACGATGGTGAGGACTACGTTGAAGGCGGCCATCGCGTAATAGGCGGCGCGATAGTTCAGATAGGCAAGCGGTGCGATGAGCAGGGTGTAGTAAGGCGGGTGAAAGTAAGGCAGGACGATGAACCGAGCCGCGGACTGCCCGGTGATCTGGAGCTCGAACTGCTTCTGCAGCGCCAGGTCGTAGACGGCCGATCCACCTTTGAGCACAAAAAGCTTTGCGGCCGAGTAAAAGGAGAAGAAATCCGGCCCATTCAGATCCCCGCGGATGAACGTGAACCAGTACACGGTCCAAAAGCCGAACGAACCGAGGCCGGCGCCGGTGGCAGCCGCGTATCCGATCCGCAACCATCGCGCGGTGCGGAGGCGGTTCATCGTCCGGAATCGAGTCGAAGGGCAAAGCGTTCGGGCAGCTTGGCTTTCCTGATCGCTCGCTGCGCGCCCTTGATGTCGTAGCGAACTCGGCGAAACTCAAATGTGCCAAGTTCGACGTCCCAGATGCCGTAGCTTGCGGTCGGCAGGCCATCGCGTGGCTGGCCAACGCTTCCCGGGTTGATCAGCGCGGGGCCTTCGAGCCGGAATGTATCTACGCGGTAGTCGTGGGTCACCGCACCGTCCGACATCCCAAAGATTCCCGGCACGTGGGTATGCCCGTGGAAGCACAGACCGCCATTTAGGAGCTCGAGATTGGCGTGAGCAACAGCGGTGTCCAGGACATACTCGTAGATGTGGTCGCGAGGGCTCGCATGGACCAGCAGGACGTCATGTTCGACCTGGCTGTCCGGCAGGCGACGCAACCAGTTCAATCGTTCATCTGCGATGACCTCAATGGTCCACCGCACGACCGAGGCGGCGTCTTCGTTGAACCATTCCAGGATCTCCGGGTCGGTGCAGGCACGGTCATGGTTGCCGACCAGCGTCGGCCAGCCGCGTTTGATGACCTCGTCCACGCAACGCTTCGGATCGCCACCGTAGCCGACGACGTCACCGAGGCAGAGCGTTTGATCGACCGGTGGGCAGTCTCGCAGAACCGCCTCCAGCGCCTGCCAGTTGGCGTGGATGTCCGAAAGGAGCGCGATCTTCAAACTGGTCTCTCGTACAGGCGCGGATAGATGTGATCGAAAAGGATCCGCAGCGTGGCCGCTATCGGTACTGCCACGAACATGCCTAAGATCCCTGCCCAGCTGAACCCCGCGATGAACGCGACGATGACGAGGATAGGCGGAAGCCGCACGGCATCTCCCATCACTTTGGGGTACACGAAGTTGAGGATGATGTTGGAAATCAGGAAGTAGATGACGGCGATCAGCAAGGCCTTGATCGGCGAAGCCGCCAAGCCGACCAGGATGGCCGGGACGGCACCAATGAATGGGCCGAGGTACGGGATCAGCGCCGTGATGCCGGCAATGAGCCCGAGCGCAATCGGATCCGCGAGTCCCAGCGCCGCGCATGCGACACCGGACAGGACGCCGATGAGGGCCGCGATGATCAATTGGCCGCGGAAGTACGCGTAAAGCATCTTTCTGACCTTTCGCCAGATCTGGTCGAAGTCGGTCCGGTAGTCGTTCGGTACGATCCGGCGCAGGTCGCGCCGGGCATCCTGGGCGTCGAGGGACAGCAGGAACGCGACTATGAACATGAGGACGATCTGAAGCAGAGTGGTCAGCGCGGCGATGCCGATTGTGAGAGCGTTTCCGAACTGGCCGAGCAGGTAATCCTTGAGATGGGCGTTGATGATCTCCGTCGTGCTCTTGAGGTCGATGCTGATGCCAAAAAGGCGGACCGGCGAGCCCTGCAGGCTGCTGATGCGATCCTGCGCGGCCGCGGCCAGACTCGGAGCCTGGCGCTGCAGCTGACCCACCTCACTGACGCCAAAAGGGACGATGAGCAGGATCAGGCCGGCCACCGCGACGATGATGACGACGAAGATGGCGGCAATGGCGACGATCCGAGGTATGCCGGCGGCGTTAAGGCGTGTGACCGCCGGCTGGATGAGAAATGCAATGGCGCCGCCCAACACAAAGGCGCCGATGAAATCCCGAAGGAGGTAAAGCACGATGATCGCCGTCGCCAGGGCTCCAACCCCGAACGCGATCTGGAGATAACGGCGGCGGCGCTTGGGGTCTAAATACCACGCCGAGACGGCCACCCCAGTGATCGGGGCTGTGATCTCAGGCTGTTTCTCGCCGGGCGTGCCCGAGTGCGGATCCGGACGCACGTTACGCAATCACCGCAGTATGACGAGCAGGATGCCTGCCAGAGCCCGCTTAGGTCTTTGCCTGTTGGAGCGTGGCTTCCTCGTAATCAGCGCCGAGCAGGGGGTTGGTTGTACTCCTCCCGGCGGCGATGGCGTACATGGCCAAGAGCACCAGACCGATGCCCAGAACGGCATAGGCCGCCTCAGGTCCGAACTGCTTTGTGATTAGACCGCCAAGAGCGGTGCCGATGATGCTGGCGGTCTGCACCAGGCCATAGCGGGTGGCCATCACGCTGCCGCGGTTGGAAGCGTTTGCCGCCTCGAGGATTGCAGTTTGGTTGGCGACGGCGTAGATCGGGTTGCCGACCGAGGCGATGAAAAGGGCGATGCAAATCAGCAT
>JBOHUP010000357.1:0-5047 GCA_050734615.1 Candidatus Dormibacteraceae bacterium
GCTCAGGACCGAGTGTTTGATCCACTGCCAGGAGCGGTACGTCGCAAAGTGAGCGCGCGTCGGTCGGAGTGACCGTTTCCGCCAAACCTCTGACATTCGAGACCTCCGGTCCCGTGGGTATAGGGGCTGACTCACCGGCGGCGGACTCGGGGCCAAGCCTCGGGACTTGAGCGCCGAGTCTACATCCGGCTACCCGATATCGCCGAACAGCGGTTCCCCAGTAAAAAGGTTGGACGCCGGCGAAGGCCTCGACAACCCGCCTAATCACCCGCGGCGAGAGCGGCGAATCACCCGCGGCGACCACCCTGATGGCAATCCCTTTCCAATCAGCGCAGCGACTCCCTGGGGAATCTGTGACTCGGCTGTGACCCGGCAGGTCCCTAGACGTCGGCGAATTCTGAGATTTGTATTCAAAAACTGGTCGGGGAGGGGGGATTTGAACCCCCGACCACTTGACCCCCAGTCAAGTGCGCTACCGAGCTGCGCTACTCCCCGACGAAGACGTAAATCGTACCTGCGGCGGTGGAGCGGCCCGGTCTAGCCTCGCGCGCCGTAAGCAACCAGGCTTCGATGCGTCGACGAGAACCCCGCTTCGCGCAACAGCGCGTTCAAGGTCGACTCCATGACCGGAATCCCATCCACCTTCTGCAGCTCGACCTTGCCTGCGCCCGTGGCGACGCTGATCAAAGCGGCCAGGTGCGCCGCCGTGACGGCGCCGCTGGTGATCAGCGACCGGCCGCCGCGTTCCAGGTAAAGGACGAGCCTGCCCTCATCGAGAACGCAGAATGCGCCGGCAGCGCGGGCCATGTGCCCACCGGATTCGGGCCACGGCAGCACCGATCCATAAGCGTTTGCGGGATCGGTCGCCGCCACGGCAACGATGCCCCCGCCACCGTCACGCACCGAGCGCAGCCTGTCAACGGCTCCTGGCAGCGCGAACTGAGAGCCACCCAGACCTTCGATGAAGTATCCGCGGCGGATGCGGCCCGCCTCCTCCATCGCCCGCAGCACCGGGTACAGGCTGGCGAACCCGCCGGGCCACGCCTCGCCGACCACCGCCTCGCGCGTCAGAACTCCGTGCCGCTGCAGCAGCACGCCCGCTTCGGAATGCAACCGTTCTGTCGGATTGGCACCTGAACCGATGAGATCGGCCACCAACGACCAGCGTCCGGTGGCGCGTGGCTGGATGAGTCGTGGGAGCCGAGGACGGCGCGCCGGCCTGCGGGCCACCGGTCCGAGCACGCGCAGCGGACCGAAGGTGTCGTTGGTGACCTCGCCCGACCAGACGAGGTCCCACAGCGCATCGAGGATCACGTCCTCATCCCCACCTCCGCAGGCGTTGTACAGGTCGCGGAAGAAGGTGGCGCCGCGTGCCTGCAGGTGGGTGCGGATCCTGTCGTGCAGGTCGGACTGCGGAGGATCGTTGGGCTCGGGAACCAACCTGGGCGCATCCCCGCGCAGGTACACGGCGACGCGCCCGTCGCTGGCGCCAAGTGGACCGCGTCCGACCCAGACCACCTCCCCCATGGAGACCAGCTCGTCGAGCAGTCGCTCGGAATAATTGGCCACGCGGCCGGCGATCACATCGCGCTCGATGACCGTCGCGGGAAGCGACAGTCCCTGCAGCTGGAATACGACCTCGAGCAGGCGATCGACTCCGCCCGCCTTGACCCCGACCCCGTGCCACGCGGGAAGGAAGCGGGCCACCGCCTCCGGCGCCACCGACTCGACCTCTCGCCGCAGTGCGGCGAGCGACCTCCGGCGCAGTGTCCGGAGGACGTCGGGATGGCACCACTCCCTACCGTCGGCTGTTTTTCTGAACTCGCCGGCCAGCACGTCGCCGCGTGCGGAGAGTCGCGTCAACGCGCCTTCGACTGAGAGCAGCGGGACCGTCCAGCGTTCGGACGCTTCTGCTGTGACAAAGGGGACATGGGTTCGAGCCCACCGGCGAAGCAGGGACTCGAGGGGCTCGGCCCCTGGGTTGAGGAAAACGTCCGGGAGACCGATGGGCAGGCTTGAGCCGAGCGCCTCGCGGTATCGTCCCGCATCCTCCGCCGCGATCCAGCGCGTCTCGCCGGCGAGCCGGATCGAGGCCGCCCGCCGCTGTTTCTGCAAATCGAGAAGCCACTCCTCGGGCACGCCGCGAGCCGCGGTCTCTTCAAGCGTGAGATCGCCCAGCCGGACCAGCAGATCGTGGGCTTCGTCGACGTCGCGGGGAAACCTTTCCGGGAGCAGGCCCTGGAGCTCGAGCTCGACCGCGGCGATCGCCTCGGGGTCGAGGAGCTCGCGCAGATCCTCGCTCCCGAGCAGCTCAGCCAGCAACTCTCGGTCCAGGGTCAGCGCCAGGGCACGCCGCTCGGCAAGGGGGGCGTCGCCTTCGTACATGAACTCGCCGACGTACGAGAAAAGGAGAGATGAGGCGAATGGCGAGGCCCGCTCCGTGTCGACCGTGACGACGCGCACCTCTCGCGAGCGGATGGAGCGAAGCAGCGCAGTGAGTGCAGGCATGTCGAAGTGGTCGCTCATCACCTCTCGCCAGGTTTCGGCAAGGATCGGGAAGTCGGGATACTGGCCGGCGACCTGGAGCAGGCCGGCGCTGCGCATGCGCTGCTGCCACAGCGGCGTGCGCTGACCCGGGCGGCGGCGCGGCAGGAGCAGCGAGCGCGCCGCGTTCTCCCGGAATCGCGCGGCGAACAGGGCTGATCCGGGCAGCTGGGCCGACACCAGCGCCTGCACCTCTTCGGGGTCCAGGATCAGCTCGTCGAGAGTCGGCGGCGACTCGACCTCGGGCAGGTGCATGGCGATACCGTCATCGGTCCACATCGCCCTCGCGTCGACACCGAGCGTCTCCTGCAGGCGTGCCTCGAGGGCCAGGGCGAGCGGCGCGTGCACCCTTCCGCCAAACGGCGTGTGGACGCACACACGCCAGTCGCCGACCTCATCGCGAAACCGTTCGACCACGATCGTGCGGTCGTCAGGGACGGCGCCCGTCGCTGCGGCCTGGTCGTCCAGGTAGGCGAGAAGGTTCTTGGTGGCCAGGTCGTCGAACCCGGCGCGCTCGCGCAACCTCGTCGCGGCAGCGCCTGGTTCCAGCGCACGAAGCTCGCGGACCATCTTGCCGAGCGCCGCCCCCAGCTCGACCGGCCGGCTCGGCGCGTCGGCTTTCCAGAAGGCGATCTTTCCGGGCTCGCCGGGTGCGGGCGTGACGATGACCTGGGACGGGGTGATCTCGGCGATCCTCCAGGTGGAGGCGCCGAGGACGAACGTTTCCCCGACGCGGGTCTCGTAGACCATCTCCTCGTCGAGCTCACCGACGCGGCGACCGTCCTCGAGCAGATTCACCGAGTAAAGGCCCCGGTCAGGGATCGTTCCAGCGTTGGTGACCGCGAGGCGCTGCGCGCCTGCCCGACCCCGCACCTTTCCTGTGACGCGGTCCCAAACGATGCGCGGGCGGAGCTCGGCGAACTCGTCAGACGGGTAGCGACCGCTCAGCATGTCGAGCACGGATTCGAAAGCGCGCGGGCCTAGGTCGCTGTACGGATATGCGCGCCGGACGACGCGACCGAGTTCGTCGACGTCCCATTCGTCCATGGCGCACATGGCGACGACCTGCTGGGCGAGCACGTCGAGCGGCTTCCGCGGTACCACCGTCGATTCGATGCGACCGTCCAGCATTCCTTCCACGACCGCCGCCGACTCCAGAAGATCGCCGCGAAACTTCGGGATCACCACGCCGCGTGAAACCTCGCCGACGGAATGGCCGGCGCGCCCGACCCGCTGGATCCCGGCCGCCACGCTGGGAGGGGCTTCGATCTGCAGGACCAGGTCGACTGACCCCATGTCGATGCCTAGCTCGAGCGTGGACGTGGCGACCAGGCCGCGCACCACGCCCGCCTTGAGCTGATCCTCGATGAGCATGCGCTGCTCGCGCGCGATCGAGCCGTGATGCGCCCGCACGAGCTCCTCACCGGCAAGCTCGTTCACCCGGGCCGCGATTCGCTCCGCAAGACGGCGCGAGTTGACAAAAACGATCGTCGATCGGTGCTCCTGGATCAGGGCGAGGAGCCGCGGGTAGATCGCCGGCCAGATGCTGTTCGCGCCCTTCGCGCCATCTTCGTCCTCGGTCGAAAGGCGTGCCATGTCCTCGACCGGCACCTCGACGGTGACCTCCATGGTCTTGAGCCGGCCGGCGTCCACGATCGCGACTTCCCGATCCGTCCCGCCGAGGAACCGGCCAACCTCCTCGAGCGGGCGCTGCGTGGCGGACAGGCCGATCCGCTGGGGCTCGACGCTGGTGATCGCGCACAGACGCTCCAGGCTCAACGCCAGATGGCTGCCGCGCTTGGTGCCCGCCACAGAGTGGATCTCGTCCACGATCAACCAGCGGACCGGCGCGAGGATCCTGCGCGCGGCGCTGGTGAGCAACAGGAAGAGTGACTCGGGGGTCGTGATCAAGATGTCCGGCGGGTGGCGCTCCATCGAGCGCCGGACATCGGAGGGCGTGTCGCCAGTGCGGATGGCGACCGAGATCTCCGGCGCGGTGAGGCCGAGCGTCTGCAGCTGGTGGCGGATGCCCACCAGCGGCGACCGAAGGTTGCGGTCGACATCGTGGGCCAGCGCCTTGAGCGGCGACACATAAAGGACGCGACAGCGCTCGGCCTCGACCGGAACGGGTTCTGTGGTCAGGCGATCCAGGCACCAGAGGAAAGCAGCCAGGGTCTTGCCGCTTCCGGTCGGCGCGGCCATGAGCACGTGCCGCCCCGCCGCCACCTCCTGCCAGCCCCGCTCCTGAATCTTGGTCGGCCCGGCGAAGGACGCGCGAAACCAATCACGCGACGCCGGTCCAAAGAGATCGAGAGAGTTCCCCATCTCACACAGTCTGATTGGTTCCCAAGGGCCAAACAAGCGTTCGTTAACCGGCCACGGCTCAAACTAGGGACCAGCTTGATGTACCCCTTCGAGCGCTTCCCCGAGAACGCCAGGAAGTCCTTGCAAGTCGCCCCGGAGGAGCCGATCACTCATGAGCCCGAAGCCATCCGCCAACTGC
>JBOHUP010000358.1:0-3455 GCA_050734615.1 Candidatus Dormibacteraceae bacterium
GCCCGAGGAGCTCCAGCTGAAACGACTGGTCGCAGGCCGCGGGATCAGCGAGGAGCAGGCGCGCGCGATGATCGGCGCCCAAATGCCGATCGAGGAGAAACGGCGGCTGGCGCACCACGTGATCGACAACAGCGGAACCCGCGAGGCCACTGCCGAGCAGGTCCGGCGGCTCTGGGACTCCAGGCTCGTCAGATGATGCCCTGGCCCAAAAGCTCTTTGTAGCGCGCCCCGTCCAGCCCCAGCTCAGCCAGGATCTCGGCGGTGTGCTCCCCCAGGCGGGGGGCGTCTCGCCGGCGCCATTCGTCACTTAGCCGCACAGCCGGGCTGACCTCTGTGCCACCGGAATGTTTGACGATCAGCCGTCGGGCCGCGATCTGCGGGTGGAACGCCACCTCGTCGAGGTCGAGCACCGGTTCGCAGCATGCATCCAGGCCGCCCAGCTGCCGAGCCCATTGGTCGCGAGTGCGGGAAGCGAAGATCTCCTCCATGGCGCCATGGACGCCGTCACCGTCCGAGCCTTCGGCGAACTGCCGCTCGACCAGGTCGGGCCGGCCGAGCTCGTGGCACAGCGCGCTCCAGAACTTCGGCTCGAGCGCCCCCACGCTGTAGTAGCCGCCATCCTGGCACGCGTACACGCGATAGCACGCGTAGCGGCCGGCCAACCTCTGGTTCCCTCTGCCCACCTCCTCGCCGGCGGCGCGCGCCGCGAACGCGAGGGCCAGCCAGCTCACGGCGCCGTCCACCATCGAAGCGTCGATCCAGCGCCCCTGGCCGCCTCTCTCTATGCCGACCAGCGCGCCGAGGATGGCGACGGCCGGCTGCAATCCGCCGCCGCCGATGTCCGCCACCTGCACCGACAGCGGAAACGGTGGGCCGCTCTTCTCTCCGTTGAGGCCCAGCGTGCCCGCGGTCGCCATGTAGTTGAGGTCGTGGCCGGCGCGCGAGGCAAACGGACCGTCTTGTCCGTAGCCCGTGATGGAGCACATGACAAGCCTTGGGTTGCGCTCATGGAGCACCTCCCAGCCGAGGCCGAGGCGCTTCATGACCCCGGGCCGGTTGCCTTCGACCAGCACGCTCGCGCCGTCGACCAGGCGCAGCAGCAGCTCGCGTCCGATCTCGGATTTCAGGTTCAGCGTGACGCTGCGCTTGTTGCGATTCAGTGCGTTGAACAGCGTGCTCTGCCCTTCGACCAGTGGAGGCGTCCAGCGCATGTAGTCGCCGGTGAGAGGCTCTTCGACCTTGATCACGTCAGCCCCCATGTCGGCCAGGAGCATGGTGCAGAAAGCGCCAGGTAGGAGCCTGGTCAGGTCGAGCACCCGGATTCCGGTCAGGGGCATCGAGATCAATTCTGGTGGGAAGTGAGCCGGCCAGGATACATTTCGCGGCTCCCGTGCGTTAATAGGGCATGAAAGAGGCCGGTTCCAGCATGCATCCCACAGGGCCCTACCTCGGCGAGATGTCGATCAAGGTTCCCGCGCCGTTTGCGGGCATCTCAGATCTCGGTTTCACCGCGCAATACCGAGCCCAACAGTTCAACGAGCCGATGCGCGACGTGCCGCTCCTGTTTGAAGGTCCCCAGTCGCCCATGCGCCGCCTGGCCGAGATGCTGCACCTTCTGAGCAACGCGCAAGACGCCGCCTACGCGTGGAGCCAGCCGGTGATGCTGAGCGACGAGGTGGTCGTGCTGGCGTTTCGCGACCGGAGCGTGGTGGCGGCGAACGCGGACGGCCAGACCCGTGACGACGGCACCCGCGTCGCGGACTACGTCTTGAACCTGGTCCGTCCCGTGGTCTTCACCTTCCTGCGCGACTGCGCGAAAGTCGCCCAGCTCCGGCTGTCCGACGTCATCGAGATGCGCGTGAGCGCCGAGCGAAAGTCGGTCGCGGAGTTCTCACTGCCTCTCCAGAACATCGTCCAGCCGAACGGCGAACGGCTGCTCTGGGGTCTGTCGGCCTAGCTGTTCTAGGGCGAAGCCGTCGGCGAAGCTGACGGCGATGGCGAGGTCCTGGCCGGGCTCGCCGTCTGGACGCCACTAGCTCGCGCGCTGCTCACTGTGCTGATGGTCGGCGTGCTGATCGGCGCCGGGCCCTGGTTGGTGAAATACAGCGCCACCGGAACGATGATCACACCGACCAGCACCGCCAGCACGAAAGTCACGGCCCCCCACTCGCGCCGAAGTACAGACCAGTTCACGAGCGCTGAATTCTACCGAGAAACAGGTCCACGCTCGCCGGGGAGGTCGGAACCCGATGGGCTCCGGTCAGGAGTGGCGAGCTGCGAGCGGTCGCTAGAAGTCGTCCTCGTTGGCGGCCGCGGCTTCCTCTTCCTTCTTCTTGCGCTGGTTCAGGAGACGGATGAAGTCCTGGGCGCGCGCGAGGGCCTTCCAGCGCTCCGGAAAGAAGTCCTGGACCAGGATCTGGCGATCCGGCAGCCGGTACACGGTGACGCACCATTTCTGGAGGGTGCGCGAAACCTCGACCTCGAAGTCCTTCTCCGCGGTCTCATACCGGACAACTTTGTCGTCGTCGAATCTTTTTCGTCCTGAAACAGCCATAGGTAAATCACTCGGGCGGGGAATCGGCTCATTGAGCTTCTACCGATTATAGACCCGCGTCGCGCCCACTCTGGCCGGACCCTTCGAGCAGCTCCCGAAGGAGCGGTACCAGCTCATCGCGGAGTTCTTCGCGCATCATCGCCATGGTGACGTTGGCCCTCAGGTAGCCGGCCACCGTGCCGGTGTCGTAGTAGTCGCCCTCGAACTCGATGGCGACCACCGGGTGGTGCCCGATCGTGCGCTTGATGGCGTCGACGAGCTGGATCTCCTTGCCCGCCCCAGGCTCTCCCCTGCCGAGCTCTTCGAAGACGGCGGGCAGGAGGATGTATCGACCCAGCGCGGCGAGGTCCGATGGCGCTTCGCCGGCCGAAGGCTTCTCCACGACGTCCGTCACCTCGTGGAGGCCGTTCTTTGACCCGCCGGTCGCGATGATGCCGTAGCGGCTCACCTGATTTCTTGGCACCCGGCGTACAGCCAGCACCGTGGCGCCGGTCTTGGCGTGCGCCTCGATGAGCTGCTTCAGGGCCGGGCGCTGGGCGCACAGGATGACGTCGTCCGCCAGCAGCACGGCGCAAGCCTCGTCCTCGACGAGCCTACGTGCGGTCCACACCGCGTGGCCGAGTCCCAGCGGCTCCTTCTGCTGGATGTAGGTGATGTCGACCAGGTTGCTCAGCTCGTCCACCTCTTTCAGGATCTCGAGCAGGTCGGTCTTGCCCCGGTCGGTCAGGTAGTGCTCGAGCTCCAGGGAGCGGTCGAAGTGGTCGACGATGGCCCGCTTGCCGCCGCCGGTCACCATGATCACCTGCTCGATCCCGCTTGCGATCGCCTCTTCCACGCCGTACTGCACCGTCGGCTTGTCGACGAGGGGCAGCATCTCCTTCGGCTGCGCCTTGGTGACCGG
>JBOHUP010000359.1:0-8559 GCA_050734615.1 Candidatus Dormibacteraceae bacterium
GCTGTGGAGTGAGGTAAAACCTACATACCCTGGCGTGGCCCGCGACACGTAAAGACGGTTCGTGTTCAGAGGTTGCGCGGGGGGTTGGCTCCCCGTAGCGGACGTCTGCGAACTCTCTTGTTGGCGCCATCGGACGACGTTCGGGAGGAATCCACGCGATTTCGTCGCTCGGAAACCGTCGGCGCTTGGGCCGCCTGAACGCGCAACAGACGAACGGAGAAGACGTGCGATCGGCCATTGAAAGTTCCCGATGGCCGTCGATGTGCTCTGTACAGTTCAAGGTGCAGTCGGCGGTCCCGGTGGTTTCGGTGCCGACTCGACGCGGCGCTGGAAGGACGCCTCGCTGAAGAGTTCGAGGTAGGGTTCATAGCTGAATACGCGGTTTCGCCGCCGCCCCGTGGTTTCACGCAGTAGTCCGAGGGCCGACAGCCGGTTGATCACCGACATCGCCGTGACCTCGCTGACGTCTAGACGTCCGGCGAGGATCGCTGCCGTCATCGCTGGTTCTCTGACCAGCCCTTCGAGCGCGCGGACCATGTTGGGCCCAGCCCGCCCGTCGGCCGCGGCCATGGCCCGGTGCTCCTCGCGCAAGTGAAGGACATCTCGAATGGTCGCCTGGCCCTCGTGGGCGACCTGCCGGATGGCTTCCAAGAAGAAGTCGACCCACCCCTCCCAGTCCCCGTCGGTGCGAATCCTGGTCAGACGCTGGTAGTACTCGTCTCGGTGCAGCTTTAGGAAGACGCTCGGGTAAAGGAGCGCGCGGCCGCGCTCGAGCACACGACGCTCCTGCAGAAGCAGCGGTACCAGCAAGCGACCGACTCGGCCGTTGCCGTCAAGGAATGGGTGGATGGTTTCGAATTGCGCGTGCATCAGGGCGGCTTGAATGAGGGGATCCGAGGCATCGTCATGGAGATACTTCTCCCACTGGTTGAGGGCCTGCCACATCTCATGAACCGGCGGCGGAACAAAGGCGGCATTCGCCGGCGTCGAGCCGCCGATCCAGTTTTGGGATCTCCTGATCTCACCGGGTTCACGTTCTCGCCCGCGCACCCCAGCCATCAGATCGGCGTGTATCTCGCGTATGAGGCGGATCGACAATGGGAGATCCTCGAGACGATCGCGCGCCCGGTTGAGCGCTCGGACGTAGTTGACAATCTCCTCGAGGTCCCTCGGACGCTCCATGCCCTCGGGGCTGACCTCGAATTGGAAGAGTTCCTCCAGAGTTCCTTGGGTCCCCTCGATCTGAGAGCTCAGCACGGCCTCGCGGCGAACGTAGACCGCGATGAACAGGTCAGGATTGGGAAGAAAGTCGGCCGCGCCGACGAGCCGTCCGAGCGCCTGATGGGCGCCGGTCAGAAGGCGAGTCCGGCTTGCATCCATGGCGAGGTCGCGTGGCGGAAAGTCCGCCGGTACGAACGCCTTGAAGCTGGCGGCCTGTTGAACGAAGTGACCTGCGCGAGCCATAGGCAAGGATCCTTTGGGAGCATACCACCGAAGCTAAGGGTTAGCTCCTAACCTTAGCCTAGGAGAGGAGCTTACCCTCTCCGCATCCAGTGGCGATAAGCCGCAATCCACTCGACGCCGGCGGGCGCAGGAGAGGGCAAAGGTATGTCTAGAATCGCGATGCGCTGTGTCACGCCTCCGCGTTTGCAGATCGCGATGATCTCGTCGCGATCGGAGATATCCACCTTGGTCACCGTTACAGGCACGCCCAGAATAAGCGTCTCGAACGGGAGCGCGAGGTACTCCTCGATCATGGTGAACAAGCCTGTTGCTTGCTCGGACTCGTTGTTGCAGTCGACGATGGCTTCGTCCACCATGGCATCAAGCCTCGCCTTGCTCGGAGTCTTCAGGTCTCGCTTCATCTGCAAGCCTCTCGGGCGATGGACGCCCGGCACGACGCGCATGGCGATTCGTCGCCGTGCCGTCGGTTGACTGAAACCAGCTCGCCGCGAATGCGTACGTAGCCCCAGCTCGGGTTCTCTTTGGCGAGAAGCACGATCAGCGGGCGGCAGTCTTCAGGCAGTCGCGGCCGCCCAGGCCGTGCCCGTCGGCCGCAAGCCGCGCACTTGCGCAGGATCAGCGCGATGCCAGCCCAACACGGTCTCCGGCTGCACGATCAGGGCATTCCATGCTGAACGCGGCAGGCGCATCTCCAGCGCGCTCAGGATCATTCGATCGGCCACCCGCAGTCGCGCGACCGCCGAAGAACGCTCAACTCGTGGCGTAGCAACAGAAGCTCAGCGTCTCGCTTGCATGAGGCAGCTGATTCAGAACGGCATCGAGGAAGAAGCGGAGGCACGCGTAGACGCCGTCCAGGAGCACGAGCGCCACGGATCGTAAGCGATCACCCGATCACGGTGCCAGAACCGACTCGATGCAATTAGTGCACCCCACACGCTGGCCAAAATGACGAGGTGGCTCCCGAGGCAGGGCTCGAACCTGCGACATGCTGATTAACAGTCAGCCGCTCTACCAACTGAGCTACTCGGGATTGAGGCCTGCCACCCACCGGATCGACTACGGCCTGGTGCGCGCTGCGCGACCGCTTGAGGTCGGATGGCAGATCGATTTTACACCGCCTCGCTCGCGTGCCAAGGCGCCGCCGTCGGCTATCCGGCGCGCCCTCCGCTGAGCGCGCTCGTGATGGCCTGAGCGGTCGCCACCGGGTCATCGACGCCGATGACGATCTTGGCGTAGCGATCGTCGTGAAGCTCGATGCGGATCGCCTTCTCGGGATCGTGCACGTCCCAGAAAGCCCACTGCCCGTGCTGGACGAACCGCCCGGCCGTGATCACCCCTGGCAGATTCGTTCCGCCGATGCGCAGACCGTGCCAGATCGCATGCGCTTCCGGCGGGTTCAGATCGACACGAGCGACGTGCTCGAGCGGGACCTCGAGCTGACTCTTGAGTGCGAAAAACTGATCCGCGCCCCTGATGTGAACCACCAGGCTGCCGGCCGTGATCTCGATATCGGCCACGAGCGGGACCTAGCCGTCCCCGAAGAAGATGAATGGGCTCGCATAGGTGAGACTCGCGATCGCCAGCGCAACGCCCGCGACGAGGCTGCCGACCACCAGCGAGCGGCGGATCGATGCGTCGGGGGGTGGAGTGGGGGAGAACTCGGCCGCCGTCACCTCGGCTGTCCGGCCCACGTGCGCGAGCACATGAACACCCGTGATCGCGAGCCACGCCAAGAAGCTCAGCTTATGCGCCTCCACCCAGATGCTGCCGAACCGTAGACCAAAGAACCATAGCTCGATACCGGTCGCGAAAACCGCGACGGTCGACAGGACCACCAGCGGCGCGAGGAACCTCAGGAACGGTTGGGGAGTTCCCGCCTCGCGGTATCGCGGATCGCCCGTGTAATAACGCACGAATCGATAGGCCGTCGAGCCGATCTTCAGCATCAGCGGGGGAATGACCAGGAAACCCAACAGGAAATGAAGCGGCAGCTGACGCCGGATGCTCAAGATCGTCAGCCCCAGCAGCGCCAGAAGGATGATCAGCAACGCACCGGTCAAAGCGGTCAGGCGCGCGTTGGCTTGAACTCCTTCCAGAAAGGACGATCTCCCGTCGCGGCCGATCGGCCGGCTCGACATCACCTCTGGATCTTAGAGATCCGCCAACCCAAAGTAGGGGAGAAAGGCCGAGCAGTCCCGTACTCTATGTGGCCCGGTGTCGATGGTCACCCGTTTCGCGCTCAAGCTCGGCGGCGTCGTCTTTCTGGCGGCTGTGCTGCTCTTCGGAGGCGGGATCTTTGCCGCGACACAGCTGCAGCAGGACCTCCTGCCCGATATCTCCTTTCCGGCCTTCATCATCATCACCCCGTATCCGGGGGCTTCCCCTCAAGTCGTCGACGATCAGGTCACGGTTCCGGTCGTCAACTCGATGTCCGGCGTCAACGGCGTCGACACGGTGCAGTCGACCTCGAGCCAGGGCGCCTCGCTCGTCATCGTCCTGTTCAAGGACGGAACCGACATCAGGGTCGTGCGCCAGGACGTGACCGCGGCCCTCGACAAGATCAAGCCCTTGCTGCCCCAGCAGGCGCTCGCACCGACCATCTCGACGTTCTCGACGAACGACATCCCCATCCTCGTGTATGCCGTGTCGGCCAACGAACCGCTGGGCACGCTGGCCGGCCAGCTGCGCGCCCAGGCGCTGCCCAAGCTGAAAGGCCTGGCCGGCGTCTCTTCGGTGGTCATCAGCGGCGCGCCGACGGACGAGGTGGACGTCACGCTCGACCCGGCCAAGCTGGCTGCCCACGGCATCGGGCTGGGCCAGGTTGCGCAGGCGCTGCAGGCGGCCTCGGCGGTGCAGTCGATCGGTTCGCTCAAGCAGGGCGACACGACGATCCCCCTGCAGGTGTCCGGCTCGCTGACCAGCCTCGACCAGATCGGCAAGATCACTGTCACCCCGGCCGCCGTACCGGGCGGCAAGGCGGCCGTACCCGTCCCCATAAGCCAGCTCGGGACCGTGCAGCAGGTCTCCGTCCCCGCCGACACGATCACCCGGACCAACGGCGTACCCAGCATCGGCCTCCAGGTCCTCAAGTCGTCCGACGGCAACACCGTCACGGTGGCCAACGAGATCAAGGGCGCGCTGCCGAACATCAAGTCGACGATCGGGAACGGGGTTCAGTTCGCCGGCATCTCCGACCAGGCGACGCCGATCACAGATGCGATCGGCACCATCCTCCGCGAGGGCCTTCTCGGCGCCGTCTTCGCCGTGCTGGTCATCTTCCTGTTCTTGCGCAGCGCGCGGGCGACCATCGTCGCCGCGGTGGCGATCCCTCTCTCGCTCATGGTCGCGCTGATCGTGCTCTGGTGGCAGGGCATCACCCTCAACATCCTCACGCTCGGAGGCATGATGGTCGCCATCGGGCGCGTGGTCGACGACGCCATCGTGGTGCTGGAGAACGTCAGCCGTCACGTCACGGAGGGCGAGCCGCCGCTGGTGGCCGCCTACACAGGCGCCAGAGAGATCGTCACCGCCGTCTCGTCCTCCACGCTGACCACGATCGCGGTCTTTCTGCCCATCGCCTTCTTGACGGGCATCGCGGGCAGCTTCTTCAGGCCCTTCGCACTCACGGTCGTCGTGGCGCTGGCCGCGTCGCTGGTCGTGGCCGTCACCGTCGTGCCGCTGCTGGCCTCTCGGCTGCTGCCGGCGGTGCAAGCCGAAGGCGCCGAGCGCCGGCTCCAGTACAACTTCATCCAGCGGGTCTACGTGCCGGTCATACGCTGGGCGACCAGCCACCGCCTCCTCGCGCTGCTGGCGACCGGCGTCTTCTTCTTCGGGTCGCTGGGCCTGCTCCCATTCCTGCGCGTGAACCTCCTCGACCAGTCGTCGAGCCCCAACTTCCCAGTCTCCGTCACGATGCCCGCCAACTCGACGCTGGTCCAGACGGATGCCGAGACGCAGAAGGTGGAGAATCTGATGAAGGGCATCCCCGGCATCTCGGCGTACCAGGCCGTGATCGGTGGGCAGACCGACCCGTTCGCGCCGCCCGGCACCGTGCCGGCCGACCCGACGCTGGCATCGGTCCTCGTCCTGGTCAACCAGGGCGCGTACGACCAGGCGCTCTCCGGTGTTCAGCGTGCCCTGAAAGGTTATGTCGGCCCAGCCAAGATCCAGGTCGGCCAGGCCCAGAGCAGCTCCAACTCGAGCAGCAACCAGATGCAGGTCGACGTGAGGGCGGGCAACGCGGCCGACCTCGAGACCGCCACCGCGTCCGTGCTGGCCGCGCTCTCCAGGGTGTCGGGCCTGGCCGAGGTCAAATCGAACCTCGCCTCCTCCAAGCCAACCTACCAGCTGACTCCGACCGACAAGCTCAGCGCCTCCGGGCTCACCCTGCTGCAGCTGGCCGGCATCATCGCCCAGGAGGTCAACGGCCAGGTCGCCGCCCAGATCAACCTGCCGCAGGGGTCGATGAACGTCCGCGTCGAGCTCACGCCCGGCACGGCCGACAACGCCGCCGCGCTCGCGGCCACTCCGGTGCCGACGGCCAAGGGAATCGTGCCGCTCGGCTCCCTGGTGAGCTTCCAGCTGGTCAACGGTCCCCAGGCGGTCAACCGCGTCAACGGCGATCGCGACGCGACGATCACGGGGACGATCACCGCCAACGACACAAGGGCGGTGCAGACCAACGTCACCAACGCGCTCAACGGTGTATCGCTGCCTCCCGGCGCGTCGGTCTCGACGGGCGGCGTGTTCGCGCAACTTTCCAACGTGCTGACGCAGTTCGCGCTGGCGCTCGCCGCTGCCGTCGCGCTGGTCTACGTGATCATGGTCGCGACCTTCCGCTCCCTGTTGAAGCCTCTGGTGCTTCTGATCGCAATCCCGTTCGCCGCCTCCGGGGCGATCATCGCCCTGGTCGCCACCGGCACCTCCCTTTCGTTGCCCGGGTTGATCGGCATCCTGATGCTCACCGGCGTCGTGGTCACCAACGCCATAGTCCTTTTGGACCTGGTCGAGCAGTACCGCGACCGCGGTCTCGCGCTCCAGGACGCTCTCATCGAGGGCGGCCGCCATCGGCTTCGCCCGATCCTCATGACCGCCTTCGCCACGATGCTGGCCTTGGTTCCCCTTGCGGTGAGTGGCAACAGCGGCGGTGCCTTCATCAGCGCACCGCTTGCCATCGTCGTGATCGGAGGATTGTTCACGAGCACCTTTTTGACCCTGGTCCTGGTCCCTGTCCTGTATTCCCTGACGGCCCGCTTCTCCGGTCGCCGCTCCACCAGGGAGCTCGACCTCATGCTCGATGCGGCGGAGGATCGAAGGTTCAAGGTGATCGGAAGCCGTGGCTCGGGGACCCTGGAGGCGCCCGCCACTGCCGCCTCAACTGCCGCCCCGGCTCCCCAAGTCCATGAAGCCTATGACGTCAGCGTGTTCCTGGAGCCCGAGCCGGGCGTCACCGGCGACCCGGCGGTCCTGGCGGCGCTGACCGGGGCGGGTCTGAGGGTCGAGCCGGTCACGAACAGCTCCAGGATGCGGATCGTCGTGCCTCACGTCGAAGCCAGCTCGACCCAGCACGCGCAGGAGCTGGCGCTGGCCGGCATCCACGCCCTCGTGCCGCCCCGCGGCTATCGAATCTCGCAACCCGAAGTGCTGGACCTACAGGACGGCGCCTCAGCCCTGGTGGCCGCCTCGGGCACCGCCCGCTAGGGGTTGTACCCTTGAAACGGACGCGAGTAGGCTGAGACCGTGCTGATCAAGCTGCTGCGGACCTACCTGCGGCCCTACACCCGCGAGGTCGCGGTCGTGGTCGTGCTGGTGCTGATCCAGTCGATCGCGAACCTCTACCTGCCGAACCTCAACGCCGACATCATCAACAACGGCGTGGTCAAGGGCGACGTCCCGTACATCTGGCGGACGGGCGCTCTGATGCTGGCCGTCACGCTGGGCATGGGCGTCATCGCCATCATCGCCGTGTACTGGGCTTCCCGAGCTTCGATGGGAGTGGGCAGGGATCTGCGCGGGGCCGTCTTCGGGCGCGTCCAGGACTTCTCGGCGCGTGAGCTCAACCGCCTCGGCACCTCATCGCTGATCACGCGCAACACCAACGACGTCCAGCAGATCCAGATTTTCCTGCAGATCGCCCTGACCCTCCTGGTCGCCGCGCCGATCATGGCCGTAGGCGGGTTGGTCATGGCACTTCGCGTCGACGTTCAGCTTTCGGGACTGCTCCTGGTGATCCTGCCCATCATGGCCGCGATCGTCGGGTTCATGTTGGTGAAAGGGGTCCCGCTCTTCCGTTCCATGCAGGTGAAGATCGACCGGATTAACCAGGTCCTGCGCGAGCAGATCATGGGCGTGCGGGTAATTCGCGCCTTCAACCGGACGGATTACGAGCGCGCGCGCTTCGAGACGGCGAACGCCGACCTCACGTCGACCGCGCTCCGTGTCAACCGCATCTTCGTGGTGGCGTTCCCGGCATTGATGGCGGTGATGAACCTCACCAGCGTCGCCGTGCTGTGGTTCGGTGGACACCTGGTCGACAGCGGCTCGATGTCGATCGGCAACCTGACCGCTTTCATGATGTACATAATCCAGATCCTGTTCTCGGTGATGATGGCCGTCGCGATGGTCATCCTGGTGCCTCGCGCGGAGGCCAGCGCGGCCCGAATCCACGAGGTCATCACCACCGTGCCATCGATCGCGGATCCGCCCAGCCCCCTCCAGGGGGTGACGTCTTCCGGGCTGGTCGAGTTCCGTGCGGTCTCGTTCGGGTATCCCGGTGGTGAGCACCCGGTGCTCCAGGACTTGAGCTTCGAGTTGAAACCGGGCCAGACGACCGCCATCATCGGCGGGACCGGCTCCGGCAAGACGACGCTCCTCGACCTGATTCCGCGATTCTTCGACGTCAGCGATGGGACCGTGCTCGTCAGCGGGATGGACGTGCGCCGCCAGAAGCTTGAGGAGTTGTGGAGCGCGATCGGCCTCGTGCCTCAGCGTGCATTTCTCTTCAGTGGAACGGTCGCCGCCAACCTGCGGTTTGGCAACGAGCACGCCACCGACGACGAGCTGTGGCACGCGCTAGAGGTAGCCCAGGCCAAGGAG
>JBOHUP010000360.1:0-5727 GCA_050734615.1 Candidatus Dormibacteraceae bacterium
CGATCACCCGGGCAGGATCGCCGGGCAGCAGCCTCGCCATGACGAACACGACCGTGGCGACGCCCCACAACGTCGGGATCCCGATCAGAACCCTGCGCACGATGTAGGTGATCACCGGCGGCGTATCCGACCGGTCAACAGGTCAGGCGGGCGACGCGTACACGGTATAGAAGGATTCGTTCGGGATCGACTGCACGTTCGTCACCTTGCTCGTGGTGACCATCGGGAATCTCTGCACCCATAGGAAGAGCCACGGGGCATCGTTCCAGATGAGCTTGGACGCCGCACAGTAGTCGCTCTTGCGCGCTGCCTGGTCAGACTCCGAGTTCGCCTTCGAGAGCAGCGCGTCGACCTGCGGATTCCGGTAGTACGACGTCGCCAGACCCTGTGGAGGCCATTGGGTCGATTGGAACTGCACCATCGCTTGCGAGGCGTCGAGATAGCCGGGCGCCCAGCCAAGTAGGTGGAGGTCTACGGAAGCCTTCGCGGGCGGAACGTTGATGGTGCCGAGATAACTGGGCCAGTCCATCGTCTGCGGACCGTCGACCTTGACGCCGACAGCCGTCAGGTCGTTGGCGATCGCTTGAGCCGCCTGGAAGTCTTGGATGTAGCGGCCGGTAGGCGAGACGAACTTGATCGAGAGGTTGGTGGCGCCGGCGGCCTGAAGCATCTGCTTGGCCTTCGCGGGGTCATATGCATAAGAGCCGACCTGGCAGTAGCCGAACAAGCTCGAAGCCATCGGCGCGTCCATGGGGCTTGCCGCGCCAAAGAGCACGCTCTTGATGATCTGGTCCTTGTTGACCGCGTAGTTCAGGGCCTGTCGCACTTCGGGCTTCTGAATCAGCGGGTCGTTCTTGTCCTGGGTGTTGAACGCCAGGAAGATCGTGCGATCACCCGGCGCGAGGATGACACGTAGCGATGAATCCTTCTGCATGGAAGGAAGGTCCGAGACCGGAGGCAGCAGGATCACATCGGCCTGGCCCGAGCGGACGAGCGCCTCACGGCTGGCGGCCTCCGGGACGATCCTGAACACCTGCGTCTTGTAGGCCGGCTTCTGTCCCCAGTAGCCGTCGTTCCGTGTCAGCGTCACGTGATCGCCTTTGACGCGCTCGGTCAGCGAGTATGGTCCCGTACCGACCGGAGTCTCTTGGTCTTTGTAACTGTCAGTGTGGGGGGCGATGGTCTTGGGGCTGACGATGCCAAAGGTCACTTCGGTCAACAGGCCGACGAGCGGCGCCACCGGCTGCTTCAGGTTGAGCTTGACGTGCGTGTCGTCAACAGCTTCGACCGCCGACACGCTGCGGAATGAGCCGCACAGCGGACAGGTGTTGGTGGGATCGAGGACTCGGTCGAAGTTCGCCTTCACCGCCGCGGCATTGAAAGGCTCGCCGTCGCTGAACTTGACGCCCGGTTTCAGAGTGAACGTCCAGCTCAGCCCGTCGGAGCTCGGCGTCCATGACGTGGCGAGAAGCGGCTTGACGCTGCCATCGGTGTCGACCTTGACGAGCGTCTCGACGACCATCGATACGATGTTTTGCACGGTCGTCGTCGTCTGCCGCATGGGATCCATGGTGTCGGGATCGATGCCGATCGCGACGGTGAGCTTGGCCGAGGAAGTCGAGCCGCCTCCGCCACCGCCGCCTCCAGCGCATGCGCTGAGAACGAACACCGTGGCCAGCATCGCGAGATGCCTTCTTCTCATGGCAAGCCTCCGCGCTAAGCTCCCCCGCTAGAAATCGATTCAAGTATAGGCTCTAGAACGATGGCCGCCATCCTGTCGCTCGAAAACCTGCACACGCACTTTCACATGCGCGCGGGAGTCTTGCGTGCCGTCGATGGGATCGACCTCGAGATCGCGCCCGGAGGCACGCTAGGCGTGGTCGGTGAATCCGGCTGCGGGAAGAGCGTGACTGCGCTGTCCATCATGCGGCTGGTCGATCCTCCCGGGAGGATCGAATCCGGCAGCAGGATCATGTTCTTGGGCCGTGATCTAACCGAGCTCGATGAAGACTCGATGCGCCAAATCCGCGGCGACGAGATCTCGATGATCTTCCAGGAGCCGATGACCTCGCTCAACCCCGTGCTGACGATCGGCGATCAGGTGATGGAGGCGGTCATGCTGCACCGCCACGTCAGCTCTGCAGGCGCGCGCAAGCGCGCGCTGGAGATGCTGAATCTGGTCGGCATCCCGTCAGCGGCCAGACGACTTGGAGACTACCCTCATCAGCTCTCCGGGGGCATGCGCCAGCGCGTGATGATCGCGATGGCGCTGGCGTGCGAACCCAAGCTCCTCATCGCCGACGAACCGACGACCGCGCTCGATGTCACGGTGCAGGCGCAGATCATGGAGCTCATGGGTGACCTCCAGCGGCGCCTGGGGATGGCAATCATCCTGATCACCCATGACCTCGGCGTTGTCGCGGAGATGTGCGATGACGTCGCCGTCATGTATGCGGGTCGCGTCGTGGAGCGCGGCAGCACTCCCGCGGTTTTCACCAGCCCACAGCATCCGTACACCGAGGCCCTGTTGCATTCCATTCCGATGCTGGGCATGACGCAGTCGCAGCGTCTGCAGGTGATCCGCGGCATGGTCCCGAGCGCCCTCAACTGGCCCAGCGGCTGCCGGTTCAGATTGCGCTGCGACTTCGCCTTCGACCGCTGCATCCGTGAAGACCCGCCACTTCTTCAGGCCGGTGACCAGGAGGCGGCCTGCTGGCTCTGCGAGGGCGGAGCGCGCGAGTCGGTCGGTGTGAGGGACCGGACACGGCCGGATTGAGCGCCGCAGCGCCCTTGCTCCGTGCCCGTGGGCTGGTCAAGCATTTCCCAATTCGGCGCGGCGTTCTCCAGCGTGTGAGCGGGCAGGTGCGCGCCGTCGACGGTGTCGACCTCGACGTCCTGCCGGGCGAGACAGTCGGTCTCGTCGGTGAGTCCGGATGCGGCAAGTCGACGCTGGGCCGCACGCTCGTCCGCCTGGTCGAGCCGACGGCCGGCGAGATCACCTTCGACGGCCAGGACCTTGTGCGACTGCGCGGGCGCGCGCTGAAAAAGGTTCGGCGTGACATGCAGATCGTTTTCCAGGACCCCGTCGGCTCGCTGGATCCGCGGATGACGGTAAAACAGATCGTGGCAGAAGGTCTCGCGGCGCACGGCATCGCCTCGGGCAATGACCGCGACCGCCGAATCCGCGAGATCCTGGAGCAGGTTGGCATGCGCGCGGAAGCCGCTTCGCGCTATCCGCACGAGTTCTCAGGCGGTCAGCGCCAGCGCATTGGCATCGCTCGCGCGCTGGTCATCAGGCCACGACTCGTGATCGCGGACGAGCCTGTGTCCGCGCTCGACGTCTCGATCCAATCTCAGGTCCTGAATCTGCTCGTCGATCTGAAGCGCGAACTGAAGCTGACGTATGTGTTCGTCGCCCACAACCTCGCGGTCGTCGGCTACATCAGCGACCGCATCGCGGTCATGTACCTCGGCAAGATCGTCGAGATCGCCTCCGCACGGGAACTCTACCGCCGTCCGCTACACCCATACACCCAGGCGCTGCTTTCTGCGATCCCCGAGCTCGCGCCCGGTCGGCACCGTATGCGGATCGTGCTCAAAGGCGAAGTGCCGAGCCCGATCAATCCGCCGTCCGGATGCCGCTTCCGCACGCGCTGCCCACTGGCTCAGGAGATCTGTGCGGAGGTCGAGCCGCCTCTGGAGGCCAAGGTTGGCGAGCCGCAGGACCATCTAGCGGCCTGTCACTTCGCGGGCAAGCCGGTCCCGTCCGAAGCGTAGGTCGTTCGCGGTGCCATATCTGACCGTCGACGGCGCTGAGCTCTTTTATCGCGTCTACGGATCGGGCCCCGCGATCATCTTCGCCCATGGATTGGGCGGAACGCACATGTCGTGGTGGCAGCAGGTTCCTGCGTTTTTGGATCGCTTCACCTGCGTGACGTTCTCCCACCGCGGTTTCCATCCGTCGTCGGGCGCGGCCGATCCTTCGCATTACGCCGCCGACCTCGCCGCGCTGGTCGGTCATCTGGGCCTCGACGACGTGCGGCTGGTCGGCCAGTCAATGGGAGGCTGGACGTGCATGGAGTACGCAATTGCCCAGCGGACTCACGTGAGTGCGATCGTGATGGCGGAGACGACGGGGACGCTTGCCACCGGACTGAGCACGGCGCCCGCGCAGGCTCGTATCGAGCAGTACTTCGAGCGCGGCATCCACCCAGCGGCAGGCGAGCGCATGGCGCGCGAGCAGCCCGCCTTGCACCACCTGTACCGCTTGATCGATGAGTTGAGCGCGTCGGTCGACAAGCCGGACTTGATGAGTCGCTTGGCCGCGCTGCGGACTCGCGCGCCGAGCGAGTTCGCAGCGCTGAACATCCCCGTGTTGTGGCTGTTTGGGGAGGAAAGCTACATCGGACCGGAAGTAAGCACCTGGGTCGAAACGACTTTTCCCGATCACCGCCTCGCGAGAGTCCCGCAGTCAGGCCACTCGATCTACTTCGAGCGACCCGAGACGTTCAACCGTTTGATTGCAGAATTCCTCGGGCACCCTCAACTAGTCGACGACGCCTAAACCAGCCTGCGGCGCCGTACTCGGCGCCGGCGACGGCACCGACGCTGGCGGCGAGGGGAGGTGGCTGGGCTCGAACACGCGCGAGCAGCGGCCCGAACTCGGCCCACCATTCCTCGACGGTGACCCCTGAGCGACGCTCGGCCTCGGTCGCCTCCACCGCTCCCCGCACCGCTCCCCGCACGTAGTCGGTGACGAGCGTCACCACCAGGTCCATCTCCACGTCGGAGAGCCCGATCCCGTCCACTGCTCGCAGCTCGCGATCGTACTTCGCGGTCAGGTTCGGCCCCAATACCGGCCTAACGGTCGCGACGTGGAGCATCCAGGGGTGGCGTAGGTAGAGCGACCAGTTGTCGCGAGCGACACGCTCCTGCCTCTCCCGCCAGCCAGCTGGCTGATGGTCCTCATCTCCCAATATCTCGGCGTAGACGGCGTCGAGCATGACGTCGATCAACGCGGCCTTTCCAGGGACGTATGTGTACAGCCGACCACTCCGCCTACCAGCCGCCAGCTCCTAAGCGGGCGCATACGTGTTGGTCTTCCAGAAGGCGCCGCCCCACTCCGGATCCACGATGTAGAAGTAGTAGTGATTGACGAACGCCATCTGATGCGGATGCAGCGAGTGCACCTGTCCCTTGGCCTTCCACGAGCGCCAGCAAGATCGACAGATCCTGGGAAAGGCAACTTCCGAGTGCCAGGCAATTCATGGGTCACACGGTCGGAGCGGGACCCCTACATAGCCACAGGCAGTTCAGTACTCACCAAATCGAACAGCGTCGGCAGGTCAGCGCGAAGGGGGTCAACACTGGCTTCCAAGGAGCTCAGCAGAACGATTCAACGAGTAGGTTCGATCGGAAGGTACTTCGGATGCCGGACGCCAGGCACGAATCTCGAGCTGGAATTCGGTCAGAGGGAGACGGTGATGTAAGCGTGCAGGTTGAGGTGGCCGCCCGAGTCGCGCGGCAGCATCAGGACGTGGCTGTCGTTCCAGTTCGCCATCCGGGTCACGCCCTCCGCTGGTGCGCTTCTCTCTGGCCGACCTCCAGCCAGGGCTCACCAGGGGCTCCTGGCCATCGATGTCGGAGACGGCGAGCTCCAGCAGCGGATGCCGGCTGTTGGAGACCAGGACATACTCGGCGCCATCACGCCGGAAGGACCAGGGTCCA
>JBOHUP010000361.1:0-7113 GCA_050734615.1 Candidatus Dormibacteraceae bacterium
ACAATGAACTTCGCTAAGGTAAAAACCCCTTCGATCCACATCGCCGCCGGTCCCAGGACGGACCGTGTGATCCGCGTCATCCCGGCGCAGCTGCGGACGGGCGCCGATGCCGTCGAGCCCAGCGTGCGGGACGGATGCCTGGTCGCGGACCCGGCGATTGACCTGGTCAAGATCGCCGTCATCGAAAGGCATCATGCGAGCGGGCGCATCGGCCTCGGGTTTGCGACCAACCTCGGGTTGAAGCGAGGCGCCTATGCCTCGACGGTCGCGCACGACGCTCACAACATCGTGATGCTGGGGGTCGACGACGGCGACATGGCGGCTTGCGCCACGCGGCTGGCGGAGATCGGAGGCGGCATCGTGATCGCCGAAGGCGGGCGCGTGGTGGAGGAGCTCCCCCTCCCGGTCGCCGGGCTCATGAGCGAGCGGCCGGTGGGCGAGGTGCACCAGAGGCTCCGCTCCATGGAGCGCCGGCTCGCCTCGATGGGCGTCACCGCGCCGGCGCCGTTCATGACGCTCAGCTTTCTCGCCCTCTCGGTAATCCCGCAGCTGAAGATCACCGACCAGGGTTTGGTCGACGTCGGGCGCTTCGAGCTGGTGCCGCTGGGGCTTGAGTGACGGCTCGGTTCAACGGTCTTTCCGATGACGAGGCCCGCCGGGCGCTCTATGCCTGCTTTGCCGACCAGGGCTGGGCGTCGCGTGTGGCGGCCGGCCGTCCGTATCACGACATGGCATCGTTGATGGCCTCCGCCGACGCGGCCTGGTCGCAGCTCGGGCCCGCGGGCTGGCTGGCGGCCTTCCAGGCACATCCCCGCATCGGAGAGCGGGGCGGCCACTCCCCGCAGGCGTCCGATGAGGAGCAGAGCCGTGTCAGCCAGGCCCCTCAGCAGACGCTGGATGCGCTGGCGGACGAGAATCGACGTTATGAAGCGAGGTTCGGGCACGTGTTCCTGATCTCCGCGAGCGGGCGGAGCGCCGATGAGGTCCTCGCAGAGCTTCGCCGCCGCATGAGCAACGGCCCGGCCGCCGAGCTGGAGGAGGCGTCCAGCGAGCACCGCAGGATCACAAGGCTCCGCCTCCAGCGGCTGCTGAGCGAATGAGCATCTCCACGCACGTCCTGGACACCATGCGCGGTACACCCGCCGCGGGGCTGGAGGTGAGCTTGAGCCGGCGGGAGCCGGACGGCGACTGGAAGCCGGTCGGGGAGGCGGTGACCGACGCGGACGGCCGGGTTCGCGACCTGGCCCAGCAAGAGCTCGACTCGGGCGACTACCGCATCGAGTTCGCCACCCGACCTTACTTCGAACGCTCAGGCCTCAGCGCCTTCTTTCCACAGGTGTCGGTGGTGTTCAGCCTCGAAGATGCGAGCGGCCACGTGCACGTGCCGCTGCTGCTCAGCCCATTCGGCTACACGATCTACAAAGGGACGTAGAACTTGACCATCGTCCTGGGTGACAGCCAGTACGGCAAGGCCGAGACGCACTTGGTGCGCATCACCAAGACCGGCGCCGGAGGGCGCACCCACGAGATCAAAGACCTCACGGTCACCACCTCGCTGGCCGGTGATTTCGCGGCGAGTCACCTCGTCGGCGACAACAGCAAGGTCGTGGCCACCGATACCCAGAAGAACACCGTGTTCGCCTTCGCCGCCGAACCCATCGGCGAGATCGAGGACTTCGGCCTGCGCCTGGCCGGTCATTTCGTCCGCGAGTTCGCATCCGTATACCGCGCGCGGGTCTCCATCGAGGAACATCCGTGGACGCGGATCGTGGTCGACGGCCGGCCGCACCCGTTCGCGTTCGTGGGCGGACTCTCGGAGAAACGATTGGTGACCGTCACCTGCACAGACGACGCGGCGTGGGTCGTCGCGGGCATCACCGACCTGGTCGTGCTCAAATCGACCGGCTCGGAGTTCGGGGGCTTTCCGCGCGACCGCTACACGACGCTGGCGGATACCAAGGACCGAATTCTCGCCGCGGCCGTGACCGCACGATGGCGGTATTGCGATCCGATGGCGGACTGGTCCGGTTCGTTTGCCGAGGTTCGGCGCGTCATGCTCGAGACCTTTGCAGTCAAGCACAGCCTGGCGCTGCAGCAGACTCTTTACGCGATCGGCGAGGCGGTGCTCAAGGCTCGTCCTGAGGTCGCGGAGATCAGGCTTTCCATGGCCAACAAGCACCACTTCACAGTCGACCTGTCGCCCTTCGAGCTCGACAACGACAATGAGGTGTTCTACGCGTCCGACCGTCCGTACGGGCTCATCGAAGGTGCCGTAACCCGTGACGACGCCCCGGAGCCCGGCCTCGCCTGGTGATGGATTTCCTGAGGCCGGCCACCTGGTCGGAGGCCCTGGAGATGAAGTCGGCGCATCCGGAAGCCCTACCGATATGGGGCGGCACCGACGTGATGGTCGAGATCAACCTGGATCACCGGCGCCCCACCGCGATCATGGACCTCACGCGGGTCTCCGAGCTCGGGGAGTGGGGCACCGATCGAGGACGCCTTCGCGTGGGCGCGGGTGTTACCTACGCTCGCATCATCGACGAGCTTGGCGACCGCATCCCCGGGCTCGCGATGGCGTCCCGGACCGTCGGCTCTCCCCAGATCAGGAATCGCGGCAGCGTGGGCGGGAACCTGGGCACCGCATCGCCGGCGGGCGACGCACACCCGGCCCTCCTGGCGACCGACGCGCTCGTCGAGCTGGCGTCCACGTCGGGGAGCCGCCTTGTTCCGGCCCGCGACTTCTTCGTCGGCCCCAAGCGCAATGCGGCTCGCAAGGATGAGCTCATCGCCGCATTCCTAGTCGAGCCGTCCACCGGCCCGCAGCAGTTCGCGAAAGTGGGCACCCGCAACGCGATGGTCATCGCCGTCTGCTCATTCAGCATCGCTCTTGATGTCGCGCGGCGGCAGGTCGGAACCGGCATCGGGTCGGCCGGGCCGACGCCGATCAGGGCGGCCGAAGCCGAGACCTTCCTCCAGGGCGTGCTTGAGGAACAGAGCCTTTGGGAGCTGCGCAAAGAGGTCAACTACTCGGCGGTCACCAGGTTCGGAGAGCTGGTCGCAGCGGCGTCGCGGCCGATCGACGATGTGCGGGGCACCGCGGCATATCGACGTCACGCCCTGGCGGTCCTGGCCCGCCGGACGTTCACCTGGGCGTGGGACGCCTACCGGAATATGGCACGGGCATGAAGATCACCTGCACCGTCAACGGCCGGCCGCGTGAGGTCGAGGGCGTCTGGGAGGGCGAGAGCCTCCTTTACGTGCTGCGCGAAAGGTTGGGGCTGTACGGTTCGAAGAACGCGTGCGAGCAGGGAGAGTGCGGCTCGTGCTCCGTGTACCTGGACGGCGTGCTGGTGTGCGCCTGCCTGGTGCTCGGGGGACAGGCCGGCGGCCGCGAGATCGTGACGGTGGAAGGGATCGCGGACGCCAACTCGCTCCATCCCGTACAGCAGGCTTTCGTCGAGGCGGGCGCGGTCCAGTGCGGGTTCTGCACGCCGGGCCTGGTCGTTGCGACGCACGACCTGCTCAGACGCAACCCGCGGCCGACGCAAGCCGAGATTCGCGAGGCGCTGGCCGGCAACATCTGCCGCTGCACGGGCTACGCCAAGATCATCGATGCCGTGGAGATGGCCGCGGCTCGAATGGCGACATGAAGCCGCGACTGGCGCCTGCCGGTCGCGTTGCGGGCAGGGTTGGCGATAGCGTCCAGCGGCCTGACTCGCCGCTGAAGGTCCGGGGCGATTTTCCCTATTCGTCAGACCTGTACGTGGACGGCATGCTGTGGGGAGCCACGGTGCGCAGTCCGCATCCCTACGCGCGAATCGTCTCAATCGACACCGCCGAGGCCCTCGCTTCGTCCGGCGTCAGAGCAGTGCTCACCCACCGGGACGTGACCGGCCGCAAACTCTACGGGCTCGAGATCGCCGACCAGCCCGTGCTGGCTTTCGATTTCGTCCGTTATTGGGGGGAGGCCGTGGCGCTGGTGGCGGCCGACCACCCGGAGCAGGCTCGGCGCGCGGCGCAGAAGGTCAAGGTCGAATACGAGGTCCTCTCCCCGCTGACCGATCCCGAGAAGGCCCTTCTGGCGGGCTCCCCCCGGCTTCATCCCAACGGCAATGTCACCCGCCACGTGAGGATCGTCCACGGCGACCAGACCGCCCACGCAGACGTCGTCGTCAGCGGCTCTTACGAGATCGGGATGCAGGACCAGGCCCCGCTCGGACCGGAATCGGGCCTGGCGGTGCCGGATGCCCAAGGCGGAGTCGACCTCTACATAGCGACACAGTGGCTGCACGTGGACCAGGAGCAGCTCGCCGGGGTGCTCGGTCTGCCGCCGGAGCAGGTACGGCTCACGATGGCCGGGATCGGCGGCGCTTTCGGGGCGCGCGAGGACCTGTCCATGCAGGCGCACGCTTGCCTGCTGGCGCTGCGCACCGAGCGGCCCGTCAAGATCTCTTACTCACGCCCGGAATCGTTCGTCGGCCACGTCCACCGGCATCCCGGCCGCCTTCATTACGAGCACGGCGCGGATCGTGACGGCAGGCTGGTCTATGTCAGGGCCCGCATCATGCTCGACGGGGGGGCGTACGCCTCCAGCTCCACCGCCGTGATCGCCAACGCGTCCTGCTTTGCGGTAGGACCGTATCGATGTCCCAACGCGACCATCGACGGCTGGGTCGTCTACACCAACAATCCGCCATGCGGAGCGATGAGGGGCTTCGGCTCGGTGCAGAACTGCTACGCGCACGAGGCGCAGATGGACAAGCTCGCCTCGGCGCTGCGGATGGACCCCGTCGAGTTGCGCATGCGCAACGCACTCGAGACCGGCGGCACCATGATCACGGGCCAGGTGGTCGACGGACCAGTGCCCGTAGCGGAGCTGATCCGCCGAGTCAAACAGATGCCACTCCCGACTCCGCACAGCGCAGAGGGTCAGGGTGAGGGGTTCGATCTGACAGCCATGCCCGGCGGAGTTTCCAACACCACGCACGGCGAATCTGTCCGGCGCGGCGTCGGGTACGCCCTGGGCTTCAAGAACATCGGCTACTCCGAAGGCTTCAACGACTACTCGACTGCGCGCGTCAGGCTCTCGGTGGTCGATGGCCGGCCGCGCGTCGAGGTCCATACGGCAAGTGCGGAGGTCGGCCAGGGGTTGATCACAGTGCAGGCACAGATTGCCGGCACGGAGCTCGGAGTGAGCGACGTGGTGGTGCTCAACGCCGACACCACGGTGGGGTCAGCAGGGTCCTCGTCCGCCTCGCGCCAGACCTACATCACCGGCGGCGCCGTCAAGTCGGCGTGCGAGGCGGTTCGCGAGCGGGTATTCGCCCTCGCGCACGCCGAGCTGGCCGGCCAGGGCGCGTTGCGCCTCGAGAACGAGCACGTCGTTGCCGGCGACGGCAAGCCGGTCCTCTCGCTCGCCACGCTGCTCGGAGAGGAGGTGCTCGAAGAGACGCGTGAGTTCCGGCCGCGCGCGACCCACCGCCTCAACTCGGACACCGGCCAGGCCGACGCGCACCTGCAGTACGCCTTCGCGGCTCACCGCGCCGTGGTTGACGTGGACACCGAGCTCGGCCTGGTCAAAGTCGTCGAGCTTGCCACCGCCCAGGACGTGGGCAAGGCGATCAACCCGAAAGCGGTGGAAGGTCAGCTCGAAGGCGGCGCCGCACAGGGCCTGGGGCTGGCCGTGATGGAGGAGATCCAGGTCGTGGAGGGCGTCATCCGCAACCCGTCTTTCACAGACTACCTGCTGCCCACCATCCTCGACATGCCGCCGGTGCGCATGGACATCCTCGAGCTGGGCGATCCTCGTTCGCCATACGGCCTGAAGGGGGTGGGGGAGCCGCCGGCCATCTCGTCGGGGCCGGCCATCGTCGCCGCCATCCGCGCCGCGACCGGCCGCCCGATCACGCGCGTTCCGGTGCGCCCTCAAGACATCGCCGGCTCGTGACGCTTCTGGTTCGCGCCGGCCTCCTGGTCGCCGCGCGCGGCGAGATCGAGCGGGGTTGGCTCCTGGCCCGCGACGGAATCATCGTCGACCTCGGCTCGGGAGCACCCCCGCACGCCGACGCCGTGATCGACGAGCCGAACTGCATAGCCCTGCCGGGGCTGGTCAATGCCCACGACCACATGTACCAGTGGGCGACGCGAGGCTACGTTCCCGACGGCACCTTGTTCGAGTGGCTGCGCGCTCTCTACCCGGTGTGGGCCCGCATCGACGCCGAAAGCGTGCATGCGGCCGCGCGCGCTGCCATGGCGCACCTGTTGCTCAGCGGTTGCACCCTGTCGACGGACCATCACTACGTCTTTCCCTCCGGCCAGGCGCACCTCTTCGAGACGCTGGTCGAGGCGGCGCGTGAGCTGGGCTTGCGGTTCCACCCGTGTCGCGGGTCAATGTCGCTCGGGCAATCCAATGGTGGCCTGCCTCCGGACAGCGTCGTCGAAAACGACGACGCGATCCTGGCTCACACCGAGGACATGATTCGGCGGCACCATGATCCTGCGACGGGATCGATGTGCCGCGTCGTGGTCGCCCCCTGCTCGCCCTTCTCGGTCACCCCGGAGCTGATGCGCGATTCCGCGTCCCTGGCGCGAAAGCACGGCGTCCGGCTGCACACCCATGTCGCCGAGACGCTCGATGAGGAGCGCTTCTGCCTCGAGCGGTTCGGCCGGCGCCCGTACGAGCTGATGGAGGACCTCGGATGGACGGGCGATGACGTTTGGTTCGCTCACGCCATCCACCTCAACGATGCCGAGGTGGATCGCGTGGCGCAGGTCCGAACCGGCATTGCGCACTGCCCGTCCAGCAACATGCGGCTGGGCGCCGGGGCCTGCCGCGTGGAGGAGCTCGTACGAGCCGGCGCTCGCGTCGGGCTTGGCGTGGACGGGGCGGCCAGCAACGAGGATGCCAACCTGGCGGTCGAAGCTCACCAGGCCCTGCTCCTCGCCCGCGTGCGCGCCGCGGCGCTCGGCCGCGATGACGCTCCCCGCGCCCTGGACGCGCGTGCCGCGCTGCGCCTTGCCACGGCGGGCGGCGCCGCCTGCCTTGGGCGCGACGATTGCGGAAGCCTCGACATCGGGAAGTGCGCTGACGTCGCCCTGTTCCGCATCGAC
>JBOHUP010000362.1:0-5770 GCA_050734615.1 Candidatus Dormibacteraceae bacterium
TGGGCCGACTCTTCATGCCGGCGCTCGACGACCCCTTCCGCGCCGCCGACCGCATCCTCTCCGAACCACCGTCCGCCACTTTCTCCGTCTGTGACATGCACGCCGAGGCCACCAGCGAGAAGCAGGCGATGGGCTGGTACCTGGATGGCCGGGTGAGTGTGGTGGTGGGCACCCATACTCACGTACCCACCGCGGATGCTCGCGTCCTCCCGAATGGAACCGCTTATGTGACCGATGTGGGCATGGTGGGGCCCCGCGACAGTGTCATAGGCGTGGACACCAAGGCGGCGGTGGATCGCTTTCTGACCGCCATGCCCACGCGCTTCAACACGGCCACCGGCGTGGTGACTTTCAATTCTGTACTGGTTACGATTGATAGACTCACCGGGCGGGCACAAACAATCCAGCGCATCGATCGAGAACACATGAAGTGACGGGGGTAGTTTCAACAATGAAGGGTGACGGCCGGGCGCCGATCGAGGTGCTCAAGGTCGGTGCCACTTCCAAGCCTGTAGCCGTGGCCGGCGCCATCGCGGGTGTCATCCGCAGCGCCGGTCGAGTGGAAGTCCAGGCCATCGGCGCAGGTGCCATCAACCAGGCGGTGAAGGCAATCGCGATCTCCAGGGGATACGTGGCTCCGGGAGGAATCGACATCGTCTGCTCACCGTCATTCATCGACATCTCCATCGATGGCGAGGAGCGCACCGGAATTCGGCTTCTGGTCGAGGTCCGCTGAAGTAGCTGCCGGCCTCGATGCCTGAATCCTCGGGGGTGGCGATGCCTGCTTCGAAGCCCCGCACCTTCCACGTCACGACGATGGGCTGCCAGATGAATCTGGCGGACTCTGAAAACCTGGCCCGGCGCCTGCTCGCCGCCGGTTACGCGCAGGAGAGCGATCTCGATCGAGCGGACATCGCAGTCCTCAACACGTGTGTCGTCCGCCAAGCCTCCGAGGACAAGGTCTACTCCAAACTGGGCGAGCTGGGGCGCTGGAAAGCGCCGGGTCGAACCATCGCCCTGACCGGATGTCTGGTCAAAAAAGAGGGAGAGCGCCTCAAGTCCCGATTTCCCCATTTGGACGCCGTGATTCCAATCGGTCAATACGACGACTTTCTGGCCGACCTGGAAGCACGCTACGACTACGCGATGGGGGAGCCCCTACCCGCCGTCGGCCGGACCGCGGTCAGTCACTACAACAACGTGATCCAGGGCTGCGACCACAACTGCACCTTCTGCATCGTGCCTCGCGTGCGCGGCCGCGAGAAGCACGTGCCAATGCGCGCCGTCTTGAGGGAATGCCGCGACGCGGTCGACGCCGGCGCGCGGGAGATCGTCCTCCTGGGTCAGAACGTCGACGATTACCGAGACCCCGACGGCGGTGGAGGCCTGGCCGCCCTGGTCCGCGCGGTCGAGCGGATCCCCGGCTTGCGGCGATTGCGGTTCATGACCTCGCATCCCCAGGACCTCGAGCCCGAGCTGCTGGAGGTGATGGCGGCCAGCGACGTCGTGTGCCGCGAGCTCCAGCTGCCGATTCAATCAGGCGACGACACGATCCTCAAGCGCATGGCCCGCGGCTACCAGACCCGGCACTATCGCGCGATCGTCGAGCAGGCGCGGCGACTGATGCCGGACATCGGGCTCGTGACCGACGTGATCGTCGGGTTTCCCGGTGAGTCCGAGGCGGCGTTCATGAACACCAGGAGGCTTCTCGAGGAGATCGAGTTCGACGTCGTGCACCTCGCCATGTACTCACCGCGCCCGGGCACCCACTCGGCGGACCGAATGGTTGACGACGTGCCAGGTGAGGAGAAGCTTCGCCGCCTCAACAACCTGCTCGCGCTGCAGCGCCAGATCGCGGCGCGCAAGACCGCGCGATGGATCGGCCGCGACGTCGAGGTCCTAATCGAAGGTCGAGACGAGCTCAACCGCCCGTACGGCCGCATTCGGCAGGGCAAGCGAGCGAACGTGCTGAGAGGTGGCGACATCGCCCTGGGCGAAATGATCAACATGAGAGTCCTGCAGGCGACAGCAGGCCAGCTCACTGGATTGCTCTCGATGAAACGAGAGGCTTCGCCGTGAGGTCGCGGGGGCCCCGGCTGGCGGCATGACAGAGCGGATGCCTCCTCCCGCGACCCCGGTCATGCGGCAGTACAGGGAGGCGAAGGGCCAGCATCCCGAGGGGATCCTTCTGTTTCGGATGGGTGACTTCTACGAGATCTTCTTCGAGGATGCCGAGGTCGCGGCTCCGGTGATGGGCGTCACGCTGACCTCGCGGCCGCTCGGCAAGAGCGGGCGAGCGCCGATGTGTGGGGTGCCGCACCACGCCTGGCAGGCCTACGTCGGACGGCTGCTGCGCGCCGGGCACAAGGTCGTGATCTGCGACCAGGTCGAGGCGCCGGTGAAGAACAAGATCGTGAAGCGAGACGTCACTCGTGTCCTGACACCCGGGACCGTGGTCGAGGATGCCTATCTCGAGCCCTCGCGGCCCAACTACCTGGTCGCCGCATGGAGCAAAGGGGAGGCGGCCGGGATAGCGGCATGCGAGCTGTCCACAGGCGAGCTGTTGCTCTGTCAGCTGCCGCACGACCGGCTGCCGGCGGAGCTCGAACGCCTGGCGCCGGCCGAGCTGCTGATGCCGCCCAAGGTCGAGGAATACCGCTTCGACCCGGTGCGCGGTCAACAACGCCTTCGCGATGTCCTGGGGATTGCTTTCCCGGCTGCTGTCGGAGCGGGCGACGCGCCCCTTGCCATCGGCGCGGCGGGAGTGATCCTCGATTACCTGAAGCAGAACCAGACCCGGATCAGCCATGGCTCGTTCACCGTGCGCACCTATTCGCCGGACGCCACCATGCCGCTCGACGCCGCGACGGTTCGCAACTTGGAGCTGCCCGCACTGGTTGCGCTGATCGACCACACCCGCACGGCCATCGGAGCTCGGCAGCTGCGAGCCTGGCTCGGAGCGCCGATGCGCGACGTCGAATCCATCGAGCTGCGCCTCGGCGCCGTGGACGAGCTGGTCTCCGCGCCGCCGTTGCGAGACCGGCTCGAATCGGTGTTGAGGCCTGTCGGCGACCTGGAGCGGCTGGTGGCGCGTGCGGCGCAGGGCCATGCGTCGGCGAGGGAGCTGGTCGCTCTGCGTCGCTCGCTGGAGGCGATTCCGGCCATCCAGGAGACGCTGGCGGCTTGCCAGGCGCTGGTGGTCAAACAGCTGGCGGGCCAGGTGAGTCCGGCGCCGGAGCTGGCCGACCGGCTGAGCCGGGCACTCGTCGAAGACCCGCCCGCGACGATGCGCGCCGGCGGGGCCATCAGGCCCGGCTATGACTCGGACCTGGACGGCATCTCCGAAGCGTCACGCAGCGCTCGCGAGTGGATCTCCAGGTTGGAGGCCGCCGAGCGACGGCGCACCGGCATCCGCTCGTTGAAGGTCGGATTCAACAAGGTGTTCGGCTACTACATCGAGGTCAGCCACGCCAGCACCGCACAGCTGCCCGACGACTACGTGCGGAAACAGACGCTGACCGGGGCGGAGCGGTACCTGACCCCCGAGCTGAAAGAAAAAGAGGCCGTCGTCCTCAGCGCCCAGGAGCGGATGGCAGCTCGCGAGCTCGAGATCCTGCAGTCCCTTGCGGAGGCGGTGGCCGCGCTGGCGTCAAGCCTTCGTGCCACGGCGCAGGCGATTGGCTCGGCCGACGCGCTGCTCAGCCTGGCGATTGCCGCGGCCGTGCACGGGTGGCGCAGGCCGGAGGTCAACGCCGGTTTGCGTCTGAGCATCACAGCCGGCAGGCATCCGCTCGTCGAGCATGGACTGCCGGCCGGGGTCTTCGTCGCCAACGACCTGGAGCTCGATCCGGATTCCGAGCAGGTGATCATCCTCACCGGGCCGAACATGGCGGGCAAGTCCACTTACCTCCGCCAGGCCGCGGTCATCGTCTTGATGGCGCAGTGCGGAAGCTTCGTCCCCGCAGAGCGTGCCGTGGTCGGCCTTGCGGACCGTATCTTCACGCGGGTGGGGGCGCACGACGACATCAGCGCCGGCATGTCGACATTCATGGTCGAGATGACCGAGACCGCCTACATCCTCAACCACGCGACGCGCTCGTCGCTCCTCATCCTCGACGAGGTGGGGAGGGGGACCTCGACCTATGACGGAGTGTCGATCGCGCAGGCTGTGGTCGAGCACATCCATGATTCGCCGAAACTGGGTTGCCGCACGCTGTTCGCGACCCATTACCACGAGCTGACGGCGCTGGCGGAAAGCTTGCCCCGGGTGCGCAACGAGCGCGTCGAGGTCCTGGAGGAGGGTGAGACAGTGAGGTTCCTGCACCGCGTCGTTCCCGGCGGGGCCGATCGCTCGTACGGCATCCACGTCGCGGCCGTGGCGGGTCTGCCGTCGAGCGTCATCGCCCGCTCGCGCCAGGTGCTCGGTGATCTGGAGCGCCAGCGCCCGCTCGAGCCTCCAGAGCTGCAGCTCGGCCTGCCGATGGAGATCGCGCCCGACCCGCTGCGTAAAGAGCTGGAGGAGATCGAGCCGGACTCCCTCAGCCCGCTCGAGGCGCTCCAGAAGCTTTACCAGCTGCGCGCGAAGCTGGGCTCATGACAGCATCAATCCTGGTGCTGCCGTCAGAGGTCGCCGATGCCATCGCGGCAGGCGAGGTGATCGAGCGGCCGGCATCCGTCGTCAAGGAGCTGGTAGAGAACGCGATCGACGCCGGCGCAAGGCGGATCACCATCGACGTGCGCGGAGCGGGGAAGACGTCGATCCGCGTGAGCGACGACGGTGCGGGTATCCCGGCGGACGAGCTGGTGGTCGCGTTCATCAGGCATTCGACCAGCAAGCTCAAAAGCCTGGCGGACCTGGCGGCCATCCACAGCTTCGGTTTTCGAGGCGAGGCGTTGGCGAGCATCGCGGCTGTCGCGGACGTGGAGTGCTCGAGCGGCGGCGCAGTGATTCGCATCAGGGCGGGCGAGCTCATCGAACAAAGCGCCGGGCCCCTGCTGCCAGGCGTGGCGATCGAGGTCAGGGACCTGTTCGGGAACGTGCCGGCGCGGCTGAAGTTCTTGAAGAGCGATGCCACGGAGAGCGCGGCGATCAAAGAGGTGGTCGGCGCCTTTGCCCTGCTGCACCCCCATGTCCGCTTTCACCTCACCGTCGACAGCCGCGCCGCGGTGAGCACCAGCGGTGACGGCGACCGCAGGCGTGCCATCAGCGCCGTGTTCGGCGCCCCGGTGGCGGCGGAGGTGCTCGAGATCGTCGGGACGCCTCTTGATCCCCAAAAGGTGGCCGGCATGGTCAGCCAGCCGCGGTTGAGCCGCGGCAGCCGCGACGGCATGGTGTTGGCGGTCAACGGAAGGCCGATCAGCGCGCGATCTCTGGTGTACGCGCTCGAGGAGTGTTACCAGGGCCGGCTCGAGCGCGGCCGGCATCCGGTCGCGGTGATCGACATCGGCATCGACCCCGAGCTCGTCGACGTCAACGTGCACCCGGCCAAGAAGGAGGTGCGCTTCCGCGACGAGGGCGCGGTCTTCGCCGCCCTCCAGCGCGCGGTGCGCACGGCCCTCGACGGCAGCGAACCATTCCGATACCGCGCGCTCGATCCGGTGACGGCCGGGGCTTCGGGAGCGGTTGGGCCACAGCTGGCGCTCCATGAGGCGACTGCGACGCTTCCGGTGGCCGAGCCGAACGGCCACGCAGAAACCGGCATGGTGCTGCGCCCGATCGGCCAGGTCGGCCCCGGCTACCTGGTGGCTGAAGGCCCGCACGGCCTCGTGC
>JBOHUP010000363.1:0-1828 GCA_050734615.1 Candidatus Dormibacteraceae bacterium
GCTCGCGGTCGGCTGCCCCGGTCACCTCCATCTGCAGCTGTGCCGAACCTTCGCGGTGCGCCCCACCGGCGATGTAGGTGATGTTGGCGCCGTGCCGGAAGATCGTCTCCGCGACTCGATAGAAAACCCCGGGCTGGTCCGGCGACTCGACCAGCAGTCCGAGCACGCTTCCTTCAGCCATGCGGAGAAGATAGCCTCTGTCGGCCTGCCACCAAGGACGTCGATGCAATTTGGTGGCCGAAGCCATACGCGCCGCGGGGTGCATGCCTTAGCCTTACGCGCTATGCGCAGCCTGCGCCCGATTGGAATCGAGATCGTGATTGGCCGGGGAGGTCCCCCGACTTAGCGCACTCCGCTTGAGTCGAAGGACCTCCCGGCCACTGACGGCCCGGAGGTTTTTTTATGTCCAGACGAAGCATCGTGGTGTACGACACAACGCTGCGCGACGGGGCGCAGGGCCCGGCCGTGTCCTTTTCCGCCGGCGACAAGGAGCGGATCGCGCGCTTGCTGGACGGGCTCGGCTTCGACTATGTGGAGGGGGGCTTCCCCGGCTCCAACCCCAAGGACGAGGAGCTTTTCAACCGCCTCCGCGCGCAGCCGCTGACGAGCGCCCGGCTCGCCGCCTTCGGCGCCACCCGACGAGCCGGCGGCCGGTATGAGGCTGATGCGAACCTGATCGCGCTGATCGCGAGCGGAGCGCCGGTGTGGACTCTGGTCGGCAAGAGCGACCCCTGGCAGGTGAGCACGGTCCTGGGAACGACGAAGAACGAGAACCTGGCCATGGTCGAGGAGTCGATCGCATATGGAGTCGGCCTCGGCCGCGAGGTGATCTTCGACGCCGAGCATTTCTTCGACGGCTTCGCCCGGAACGGGGATTACGCGCTGGAGGTGTGCCTCACAGCCGCTCGAGCCGGCGCGTCGTGGGTCGTGCTGTGCGACACGAACGGCGGCTCGTTGCCCTCGGAAGTGCGGCGTGGAGTGGAGGCCATCTGCGGCGCCCTCGGAGGCGTGCGGGGCCAGGTGCGTGTGGGCATCCACTGCCACAATGATTGCGAGCTGGCGGTGGCCAATTCGCTCGAAGGTGTGGTGGCAGGGGCGGACATGGTGCAGGGCACCATCAACGGCTACGGCGAGAGATGCGGCAATGCAAACCTGGTCTCGGTCGTCGCCGACCTCGTGCTCAAGCTCGGCCTGGAGGTCCTGCCTCGCGAATCGGTCGGCCGTTTCAGCGAGCTGTCACGGACGGTGGCGGAGATCGCCAATCTCGCGCTCCCTCTGCAGCAGCCCTTCGTCGGGCTTGGCGCCTTCGCGCACAAGGGCGGCCAGCATGTCGCCGCCGTGCTCAGGCACAAGGATGCGTATCAGCACATCGACCCAGGCCTGGTCGGCAACGAGCCCCGCGTGCTCGTGTCGGAGCTGGCCGGCCGCGGCAACGTGCTCGCCAAGGCGCGCGAGTTCGGGCTCGAGCTCGACCGCGACGACCCCCAGACCCGGTGGCTGGTGCAGCATCTCAAAGAGCTCGAACACCGCGGCTATTCGTACGAGGCGGCCGAGGCGTCGTTCGAGATGCTGGTGCGGCGCCTCCAGCCGGGATATTCGGCGCCGTGGACGGTCGCAGACTTCACTACGCAGGTGCGCAAGAACGGCGACTCGGTGCACGCAGAGGCAACGGTGAAGGTCGAGGTCGGCGGCGCCGTCTTCCACACGACGGCTTCGGGCAACGGCCCAGTCAACGCCCTGGACGCGGCGCTCCGCAAAGCCTTGAGCCCCCAATTCCCGGGCCTCGAAGGGGTCAGCCTGCACGACTACAAGGTGCGCATCCTCGACG
>JBOHUP010000364.1:0-3852 GCA_050734615.1 Candidatus Dormibacteraceae bacterium
GCGTCGACCTTGGAGCCGTCCTTGAATCGACTCAGCTTTGATAGGTTGACCACCGCGTACACCTTCTTGAACGGGTTCTTGAATCCGGGCAGCTTCGGCAGGCGCTGAGCCAGCGGCATCTGGCCGCCCTCAAAACCGAGGCGAAAGCCTTCGCTGCGGGCGTTCTGGCCCTTCTGGCCCCTGCCGGAGGTCTTGCCCCGACCCGAGCCCGTGCCGCGCCCGATGCGGTCGGGCCTGCGGTGAGCTCCCTTCGCCGGCTTGAGGTCGTGCAGCTGCATGGCTAGTTGCCCCTCTGGTGCTTTTTGTTCGAGCGCGAGCGCCAGATCTTGTACCGGCTGCGCTGGGGCCTGACGAAGGGCTCGCCCTCGATGGCGACCAGGAAGTTCACTGCCTTCAACATGCCACGAACAGCCGAGTTGTCCGGCAGCTCGCGAGTCTGGTTCATGCGGCGGAAGCCAAGCGACTCGACGGTGGCGCGGACCGACGGTTTGGCGCCAATCGTACTTTTGACCAGAGTCGCCTTTATCAATGCGCCCTGCGCGCGCCCGGCGGATGCGCCCTGCGCGGCGCCGGCGGCCAGCTTTTCGTCGTCCTTCTTCTTGGCCGCGGTCACTTCGACTCGGCGACCTCGCCGGAGAGCTTGCCCCCGCCCTCAGCGCGGCGGTGTGCCGCGGCCAGGCGCTTGCCGACGATGTCCTCGACCTGCTTGCCGCGCAGCTCCGCGACCTGCTGGGCCGTCTTCAGCTGCTGCAGCGCGGCGAGCGTGGCCCGCACCGTGTTGATGGGGTTGTTGGTGCCGTGCGACTTGGTCAGGATGTCCTTGATGCCTGCGGTCTCGATGACGGCGCGCATTGCGCCGCCGGAGATCACTCCCGTGCCCGGCGCGGCGGGCTTCAGCATGATCCGGGCCGCGCCCCACTTGAGGCGGACCTCGTGAGGGATCGTCGTCCCGACCATCGGGATCGTGATCATGTTGCGCTTGGCGACCTCCATGCCTTTGCGAATGGCCTCGGTCACCTCACGCGCCTTGCCGATGCCGGCGCCCACGCGCCCGTTCATGTCGCCGACCACGATCAGCGCGCTGAACGAGAACTTCCGGCCGCCCTTCACCACCTTGGCGACGCGGTTGACGCGGACGACGCGGTCGGCGAGCTCGGATCGCTCGCCGCTTGAATGGGGATAACGGGAACCCATCTCTTAAAACTCCAATCCGGCTTCGCGCGCGGCGTCTGCCAGTGCCTTGATTCTGCCGTGGTACAGGAAACCGCCTCGGTCGAAGACCACCGAGTTCACGCCCGCTTCCTTGGCCCTGGCCGCGATCGCCCTGCCGACCTCCGCCGCCTCGGCCATGCCGTTGCCCTTGGCTTTCAGCGCGACCGTCGACGCGGCCGCGAGCGTGCGTGCCCCGGCATCGTCGATGAGCTGCGCATACACATGGTTCAGGCTGCGGAAAACCGACAGTCGCGGACGATCGGGCGTGCCGACCAGCCGCACGCGAACGCGGCGATGGCGCTTGCTGCGGTTCACCTTGCGGTCCTGTCGCTTGATCATGCTGTGGTCTTGGCCCCCTTGCCCGCCTTGCCGGCCTTGCGCCGGATCTTCTCTCCGCGGTACATCACGCCCTTGCCTTTGTACGGCTCTGGCGGACGCATGCGGCGGATGTCGGCGGCGACCTGCCCGACGTCTTCGATCGAGATGCCGGAAACCGAGAACTTGGTCGGGTCCTGCACGTCGATCGTGATGCCCTTGGGCGGCTTGAATTTGATGGGGTGCGAATAGCCGAGGCTCAGCGTGAGCTCATCGCCCGCCTTCGCGACGCGGTAGCCCACGCCGACGAGCTCGAGGTGCTTGGTGAATCCCTTGTCCACGCCCTCGACCATGTTGGCGACCAGGCTGCGGACCAGGCCGTGGAGCGCGCGGTGCTGGAAGTCGTCCGACGGGCGCTCGAAGACGAGCTCACCGTCGACCTGCTTGACCGTGATGTCGCCCGGCAAGGTGCGCTCGAGCTGCCCCTTGGGACCCTCGACCTTCACGTGACCTGGGGCGAGCGTGACCTTCACGCCACCCGGCACGGGCACCGGCAGCTTTCCAATCCGCGACAACTCTTCTCCTGCTCTCCTACTACCAGACGAACGCCAGGACTTCCCCGCCGAGACCCTGGCGGGTGGCCTGCCGTCCGCTCATGACACCCTCAGCGGTGCTGAGGATCGCGATACCGAGGCCGCCCAGGACCCTGGGAATCTCCGTCTTGCGCGCGTACACGCGCAGTCCGGGGCGGCTGATCCTCTTGACCCCGGAGATCACGCGTGTGCGATCGGGGCGGGACTTGAAGATGATACGCATCGTCTGGGCGGTGCCGTCGGCCTCCACGTCGTAGCCCGCGATGTAGCCCTCGTCCTTGAGGACGCGGGCGATCTCCAGCTTCAACTTGGATGCCGGCACGCGCACCTCCGTGTGCCGCGCCGAGTTGGCGTTGCGCACGCGGGTGAGCATGTCCGCGATGGGGTCCGCGACCACGCCCGCCGACATGCGCTTCGGCGCCTTGCCGACTGTCGTCTTGCCCACCGTCGGCCTGGGAGCTGCTGAGGTTGCCATCACCAGCTCGACTTCGTGATGCCGGGGATGCGCCCCTCGGCGGCCAGGTTGCGGAAGCAGATGCGGCACATGCCGAACTTGCGCAGGTAAGCACGCGGCCGCCCGCAGATGCGGCAGCGATTGTGGAAGCGAACCTTGAACTTGGGTTTGATCGCGTCCCTCTTCCAGCGCTCGAGCGAAGATTTCTTGGCCAAACTCTTACCTCTTCCTAAATGGCATTCCGAGCCGTGTGAGCAGGCTCCGCGCCTCATCGTCGGTGCGGGCCGTGGTGACGATCGACACTTCCAGCCCGCGCAGTTTGTCGATCTTGTCGTAGTCGATCTCCGGGAACATGACCTGCTCGCGCAGGCCGAGCGAGTAGTTGCCGCGGCCGTCGAATCCGTCCGGGCTCACGCCGCGGAAATCTCGGATGCGAGGTAACGCGATGTTGAGCAGCTTGTCGAGGAAGTACCACATCCGGCGGCCGCGCAGCGTGGTCTTGATCCCGACCGTCTGGCCGGCGCGCAGCTTGAACGCCGCGACCGACTTCTTGGCCTTGATCAGGGCCGGCTTCTGTCCCGTGATGATCACCACGTCACCGACGGCCGCATCGAGAGCCTTGTCGTTGTCCTTGGCCTCGCCGATGCCGATGTTGACGACGATCTTGGCCAGGCGCGGCACCTCCATCACGTTGTCGTAGTCGAACTCCTTGGTGAGCTGAGCGACGACCGTGCCGTTGTATATGGTCTGCAGCCGCGGCGGCGTTTCGGCCTTCGTGCCGCCACCCTTCGAGAGCTCTTCCCGCTTGGCGCCCTGGGACCGCTTCGGTGTCGATCGCGCCTTTTCCTTCCCCACTACTGGGCCTCCGTCTTGCGCACGCGCTCATAGGGCTCGCCGCAATGGCGGCAGACCAGCGCTCGCGCTCCCGACTCGAGCACCGTGTGCTTCGAGCGAGTGGGTCGCGAGCACGATGGGCACACGAGCATTACATTCGAATAGTCGAGCGGGGCTTCGAAGTCGACCACGCCACCCTGTGCGACGCTGACGCCGCCGCGCTGCTGGCCGGCCTTGGTGTGGCGCTTCATGATGTTGACGCCCTTGACCACGATCTTGTGCTTGTCGGGCAGGGTGCGAAGAACCTCACCGTGCTTGCCCTTGTCCTTGCCCGCGACGACGATCACCGGATCGCCTGGGGCGAGGTCGAGCCAGCGCCGCTTCGGCTGAATCTTGTTACGAAGCATGGTCTTAGAGGACCTCCGGGGCGAGGCTGATGATCTT
>JBOHUP010000365.1:0-2503 GCA_050734615.1 Candidatus Dormibacteraceae bacterium
CGGTCTGCACGGCCGCGGCACGACTGAGGGCGGGCGCCGCGGAGAAAGTCGTGCTGGCCAGAGAGGTGGTCGCGCGCGGCGACGGGGTGATATCCGCCGGCATGGTGGCTCGGGCGCTGCGGGCCGCGTACCCGGCGTGCTTCACCTACCTCGTCACCGGCGCGGACGGGACGGCGTTCGCGGGCGCTTCACCGGAGCTCCTGATCAGCCGATCCGGCGGCCGCGCATCGTCGCAGCCGATGGCGGGATCGGTGGCGCGGGGCGCCAGCGAAGTCGAAGACGACCGGCTCGCGCGCGAGCTGGAGAAGAGCACGAAGGACGAGATCGAGCATCGCCTGGTCTCGAAGTTTGTGGTCGAAGCGCTGCGGCCCTACGCCGCGCGGGTCACAGCACGGGCGCCAGAGGTCGTTCGCTTCACGAACATCCAGCACCTCGCCACGGACGTCTCAGCGGAGCTGACTGAGCCGCACGCCGACGTCCTGGAGCTGGCCGCCGCCCTCCACCCCACCCCGGCCGTGGGCGGATGGCCGCGTGACGCCGCGCAGAGGCTGATCGACGAGCTCGAGGGCCTGGAGCGCGGCTGGTACGCCGGCGCGGTCGGATGGATCGACGGACGCGGCGACGGCGAGTTCGCGGTCGCGCTGCGCTGTGGCCTCCTGTGGGAGGATGGCGCACGGCTTTACGCAGGGGTCGGCGTGATGCCCGACTCAGACCCCGCGCGTGAGCTGGAGGAGACGGAGCTGAAGTTCAAAGCCCTGTTGACCGCCCTCGTCTGATGCACGTGAAGCTCAACGGCGCACAAATCCATTACGAGCGCGCCGGGTCAGGCCATCCGGTCATCTTTCTGCATGAGGGCATCGCGGACTCGCGCATGTGGGAGCCGCAGGTCGCGGCGATGGCCGAGCATTTCGACGTGATCTGCCCGGACAGCCGCGGCTTCGGGAAGTCGGAGCTTCCGCTGATGGAGTGGTCGCCGGTCGATGACCTGCTTGCCCTCATAGATGAGCTTGGCCTCAAGCCGGCGCACCTGGTTGGCGCTTCGATGGGCAGCGCGCTGGCCATCGACTTCGCGCTGGATCATCCGGCTCGGATTGCCAAGCTGGTCCTGGTCGGTAGTGGGATCGGTGGAGCGGACTTCGGCCAGAAATATCCCCACCTATTCGATGACATCCGCGCCGCCGGCGAAGCCAGGGATTTGGAGCGAATGAATCAGGCCGAGATCAGGCTGTTCGTCGACGGTCCCAATCGTGCCCCGGGATACGTCTCGGACCCAGGGATTCGCGAGCTCGTCCACGACATGAACGACCGGGCCCTGCTGAGCGATTTCGACTCAGCGCCGACGCGTGACCTTGATCCTCCCGCGGTCGGTCGTCTGGGTGAGATCAACGCATCGACGCTGGTGGTGGTGGGCGATTCAGACGTCCCCATGGTCTTCGACGCCACCGATCTGCTGATGGACTCACTGCCCAACGCCCGCAAGGCGGTGATGCACGACGCGGCGCACATGCCGAACCTCGAGCATCCAGAAGAGTTCAACCGCCTGGTTCTGGACTTCCTGCTGGACCGCTAAACCGCCCACCTCAGGCCGGACCACGCGCCCGCCTCATGGGCATCCGTTGCGTTGAGCACGTTTCTCTCTCTTACGCCTTCAAAGCCGACGCCGCCGCCTCCCAACACACCCGATGCCCGCTGACGCTGTCCTCTCGCTTGAACCGCACGACCACCATGGTCGGCGTCGGCGCGGCGAGCGCGTCGGCAATCGCCGGCTCGAGGCCCGACCGCTCGGTCACCGGGCTGTAGACCAGGCCGTAGAGCCGCGCGACCTGCGAGAGGTCCAGGCTGAGCGGGGTCGCGAAAAGCTCCTCGAAAACGTCCTGGTGCTCGGCCTGCGGGAGGAAATTGAAAACTCCTCCTCCATCGTTGTCACAAATCACGAGCGTCGCGCGGACTCCGTGACGCCGCAGCGCCCAAAGCCCGTTCATGTCGTGGTACAGCGAAAGGTCGCCCAGGAGCAGAACCGTAGGAACGTCCGGCCGTCCCGCCGCAAGTCCCAGGCCGCTGGACACCAATCCATCGATGCCGCTGGCGCCCCGGTTCGCGAAAAAGCGCTGCTGAGGCTTGGCCTGGGGCCAGAAGCTCTCCGCTGCCCGGATCGGCATGCTCGAGCCGATGAAGACCTGCCCTGGGTCGGGCAGGCGCGCACCCAGCGCGCGGACCACGTGCCCTTCATGCAGCGGAGTCGACACCATGGCCGCGGCCATCGCCGCAGTGGCCCGCTTGCCCGCGGTCACCCATTGCTCGCGCCAGGACGATCGATCAACCGGCGGCAGGGCCTCGAGCAGAGGCTGCGGGTCGCAGGCCATGACGTTCGTGGCGACCTGATCCTGGTCGCGCCAGGCCCGGTCGGGGTCGATCAGAAACGTGGGAGCCGACGCCGCCGCGAGCCATCGGTTCAAGGCGCGCGATGTAGGCGTGGCGCCCAGCCGGATGACCAGGTCTGGGC
>JBOHUP010000366.1:0-2342 GCA_050734615.1 Candidatus Dormibacteraceae bacterium
GTCCAAAATTTTCCTCACGTCATGGCCGCGAAGGCGGCCATCCACGCAAGCCTCGATACAAAAAAATTACCCACGCCCGATGAACGGCATTGCCGTCGCCATCACCGTCATGAACTGCACGTTGGCGTCGAGAGGCAGGCTCGCCATGTAGACGACGGCGCGCGCGACGTCGCGCACGTCCATCCTGGGCTCGCCCACAGTGTCGCCGCCCGCCTGTGCCGCACCTCGGGAGATTGATTCCGTCATATCGGTCGCCGCGTTGCCGATGTCGATCTGACCGCACACGATGTCGTACCTGCGCCAGTCGAGAGAGGTCGACTTGGTCAGTCCTGTGATGGCGTGCTTCGTGGCCGTGTAAGGGGCCGAGTTCGGGCGCGGCGCGTGCGCGGAGATGGAGCCGTTGTTGATGATGCGCCCGCCGCGAGGAACCTGCCCCTTCATGAGCCGCACCGCTTCCTGGGTGCACAGAAAAGCCCCCGTCAGATTGGTGTCGAGGACCTGCCGCCATTGCTCGAAGGTGAGGTCCTCCAGCGGCACCGGGGGCGCGCCCAAGCCGGCGTTGTTGAACAGGAGGTCGAGCCGGCCGAAGGTCTCGTTGGTCTTCGCGAAGAGGCTCTTGACCGAGGCAGGGTCTCGCACGTCGGTGGACACCGCGATCATTCGCAGACCGGCCTCGGTGGCCTCGCGGGTGACGGAATCGATGGCCTCGGGACGGCGGCCGGCCACGACCACCCCATAGCCTTCAGCGGCCAGCGCGAGGGCGACCGCTCTTCCGATGCCGCTGCCGCCTCCGGTGACCAGGGCGACCTTCGCCTGCGCTGCTGCCATTCTGCATTCCTCCCTTGACGGATCCGCGGCCGGCCGAGACCGCGCGTGCGAGGATTATCGAGCCACCTCGTAACGACTGGAAAGGGGGGAGTCCGTGGACCGGCATTGATCACGATTGGATCCAGACCTTCGGGCATCGCGATCCGCGACGATGGCGCGCCATCGGCGGCGTGACCGACGACGCACGCCAGGCCCCGAGCCTGGAACGCATCCGGCAGGCTCAGGGCTCGATCACGGAATATGCGCTGCGGACACCGCTCATCCGCTTGAACCTTCCAGACGCTCCCGCCGAGATCTTTCTCAAGCTCGAAAACCTCCAGCCCATCGGCGCCTTCAAGACCCGCGGCGCCGGGTTTGCCATGGCCCGGCTCTCGAAAGACAAGCTGTCGCGTGGAGTTGTGACCGCCAGCGCGGGCAACATGGCCCAGGCAGTCGCCTGGAGCGCGCGACAGCTGGGCATCAAGTGCACGGTCATCGCGCCCGACAGCGCTCCGCAGACCAAGCTGGCCGGCATTCGGCGGCTGGGCGGGGAGGTCATCTCCGTCTCGTTCGACCGCTGGTGGCAGACGCTGATCGACCGGCGATACCCGGGGGTCGAGGGCACGTTCATCCATCCGTTCGACGACGAGAACGTGATGGCGGGCAACGGCACCATCGGCCTCGAGATCCTCGAAGACCTGGTCGACGTCGACACCATCCTCGTGCCGTGGGGCGGCGGTGGCCTGTCGATCGGCATCGCCGCGGCCGTGCGGGCTTTGCGGCCGAGCTGCAAGGTCGTGGCCGTCGAGGTCGAGACGGCGGCTCCGCTGACCGCGTCGCTGGGCCAAGGCTCGCCGGCGAGCGTCCCTTATCGCGAGAGCTTCGTCGACGGCATCGGCAGCAAGAGCGTCATGCCCGGCATGTTCAAGCTCGCGCAGGACCTGCTCGCCGGATCGCTGACGGCGGGCGTTGAAGAGACGGCTGCGGCCCTGCGGCTGCTGGTGGAACGAAACCGAGTGGTCGCGGAGGGCGCGGGCGCGGTCGCGGTCGCGGTGGCCCTGTCAGGACGCGCCGGGACCGGACGGATCGCGTGCATCGTGTCGGGTGGCAACATCGACCTGCACAAGCTGGCGGTGATCCTCGAAGGCGACCTCCCCTGACGCGCCTCCTCCGTCGGACTCAACCCCGGCCGGCGGACGGCAACGCATACATGAATCGGATCAGCATCTCGATACCGCGGTGGTACTGGTCGAGGTTGTAATGCTCGTTCGGCGAGTGGGCCGCACTGCCCGCCTCGGGCAGCCCGCTCACCACCATCGGCGCTTTGAGCGCCTCCTGCAGGTCGATCGTCACCGGGATCGAACCTCCCGAACGGACCAGCCTCGCCTTGCGGCCGAATGCCGTCTCGAAGGAGTCCATGGCGGCCGCGGCCGCAGGGTGATCGGCCCCGACGAGCACCGGGCGGGTCGCTCCGAGCCGGCGCACCTCGATCTTGACACCTGGTGTGGTCAGCTCATCGACGTACTCCTCGAGGG
>JBOHUP010000367.1:0-8468 GCA_050734615.1 Candidatus Dormibacteraceae bacterium
GGGCTGTCCCATCTTCGCCGCGGAGCGGATAGAAGGGCACGAAGACGATGTTTTCGCCAGTGCAGTAATCGACGACCGACTCATGTTTGCGTTCTGAGGTGTTGTAGTGATTCTGAACGACAGCGACTGAAACAACCTTGCGGGCGCGCTCAATCTGTTCGATCCCGACCTCGGAGAGACCGATCAATCGAATCTGCCCCCGATCCCAGTACTCCTTGATCGCGCCGAGACTCTCCTCGAGCGGCGTTTCCGGGTCAACGCGATGCAAGTAGTAGAGATCGATTGTGGTGGTCCGCAGCCGCCGAAGGCTCTGCTCGATCTCGTCATGCAGCACTTCGGGACGACCGCGCCCGGCGCCCCCTCCTCCCCCGCCTTTGGTGGCGACCACGCAATCTGGGGCCTTCGCAGTGAGCGCTGCCCCGATCGTCTCCTCGCTTTGCCCGCCCGTATACGAATTGGCCGTGTCGATCATCTGAACGCCGGCCGCGACCGCCGCCCTGATGAAGGCGACATTGCCTGCCGTGTTCGTCAGGCGGTTGGTGCCGAGCCCGATCCGCGCGACCTCCGAAACGCCTAACTGCATCGTGCCCAACATAGCGTTCTCGGCGGTTGGCTTCTGTCCTTTAACCGGCAGAAAGGCTCTCTTGGGCCGGTTCGCCGGCGCTTGATTTTCGCGAGGCGAGAAGCACCGCGATCGCGGTCGCGAATACGACGAGTGCAAGCACGACCAAAATCAGGAAGTCCGCGGACAAGCCCGCGTGCAGTTGGTCGCGCCGCTTCAGAGGATCGTGCGCGGAGGCGAGAGCTCTTTGCAGCATTACGCCCATCACTGAGACGCCGACTGCACCGCCGATCGTGCGGGAGAACTGGTTGAGGGCGGTGGCAGCGCCACGCCTGGCCCAGTCGACGCTCGACTGGATCACGATCAATAGTGGCGCGGTAAAGGTGCCCATGCCGGCTCCGATGACCAGCGTCGCCGCCCCGGTCCACGTCACACCCAGATTTGGCGGACCGAGGGCAAGCATGAGGCTGCCCGCGAGAAGGGCCAATGAGCCTGCCACCACGAGCCGCTGGTAACCGACTCGAACCATCAGGAACCCAGCGATCGCCGACATTATCGGCCACCCGATTGACATTGCCCCGACCGCCACCCCGGCGTTGTAAGGCGTACCGCCCTGCACTGACTGCACCCACAGCGGCACGTAAGCGGTGACGCCGAACATCAGCGTCCCGGCGACTGCAGAGATGGCGATTGCAGGTCCGATGACTCGATGGCGAAGCAGCTGCAACGGCACGGTCGGGTTCGAACTTCGCCACTCGACGCGCACGAACGCACCAAGGAGGATCAGCGAGACCGCGAGTAAGGGCCAGATCGGCGTGGCAGTTTGGCTTCCAGTCCCCAGCCCGACGAGAAGGAGCGTCACGCCGAGCGTCAGGAGCAGGCTTCCGCCCACCTCGAGCTTGCGAGAGGCCGCCGGTTCGGGCATGCGCTCGCGATAACCCCACAGGAATGCGGCTGCCACCAGGCCGATGGGGATGTTGATCGTGAAGATCCAACGCCAGCCGATGGTTGAAACGAAAAGCGCGCCCAGGGCCGGCCCGACGATCGCCGCCACCGCCCACACGCTGCTGAAGAAGCCCTGGAGACGTGCGCGTTGCTTGAGCGGAAAGATGTCCCCGACAACTGTGAAGACGAGCGGCTGAATGCAGCCGGCGCCAATGCCCTGCAGCGTGCGGAAGGCGATGAGCCAGCCCATGCTCGGGCTGGCCGCACACAGCGCGGAGGCGACGATGAAGATGAGGATGCCCGACAGCAGCACACCGCGGCGTCCGCGCAGATCGGCGATGCGTCCCCATATGGGCACGGTGGTGGTGGCCGTGATGAGGTAGCCGGCGACGATCCATGGATACAGCTCGAAGCTGCCGAGCTCGCGGGCGATGGTCGGCAGCGCAGTCCCGACGACTGTCGAATCCATGGCCGCGACGAAGAGGGAGAGCATCAAGCCGGCCATGACTCGAACCAGCGCAGGGGTCCACTGGACCGGTTGGACCGAAGTGCTCACACACCCAGACTAACTGCGGGGCCATGATTGACTGGGACGTAGAGGCCGATGAGTTTCTCGGCTCACCGGAGTCAGACTTGATATGACCACAAGCAAGCTGCCAACCAACCAGGCCGATATCGTCTACGACGTCCTCGGACCCTTGCCGCCCGCCGGCGGGCGCCCACCGCTGTTGATGATCGGCCAGCCCATGGATGCCAGCGGCTTCAGGACGCTGGCCTCGCACTTTCCCGACCGCACCGTGGTGACTTATGACCCACGCGGCCTGGGCCGGAGCACCCGCCACGATGGCCGGGTCGAAAGTTCCCCGACCATCCAGGCCGACGATGTGCACGCCCTCATTGGAGCATTGGGTGCCGGCCCGGTTCAGATGTTCGCCAGCAGCGGCGGAGCCGTGACCGCGCTCGCGCTGGTGGCGGCGTATCCCGACGATCTGACCACCCTGGTTGCCCACGAGCCGCCGCTGACCGCAGTGCTCCCCGATGCGGCTTCCGCCGAGCGGGCCCGTGCGGGCGTTCGGCAGGCGTATGACGCCAGGGGTCGGGGTGCCGGCATGGCAGCCTTCATTGCGATGACGTCCTGGCAGGGAGAATTCACCGACGACTACTTCACCCGGCCGGCCCCGGATCCCGCCCAGTTCGGGATGTCGAGCGACGATGACGGCTCGCGTGACGACCCACTGCTCTCGGACCGGTCCGAGCCCATCATCACCTATCGCCCCAACTTCGACGCTCTGGCCGCGGCGCAGACGCGGATCGTGATTGCGGTGGGCGAGGAATCCGTGGGTACCTTCACCGGACGCGCGGCGGCGGCCACCGCCGAGCTGCTCGGTCAGCAGCCGGCCGTGTTTCCCAGCCATCATGGCGGCTTCTTGGGCGGTGAATCGGGATACCCCGGTCAACCAGAAGCCTTTGCACGCAGACTGCGAGAGGTACTCGACCGGGACAACTGATGGGTTCGTTGGGAGCCCCCGGTTGGTTTGGTCTCCCACCCAGGCAACGTGCCCGTCGGGCCGAATCAACATGGCAGCTGGAGCGATCACGTCACCAGATGGCCGGCTTGATTGCGCAACACTTGCGCGGTGAATGAGCCCGCCTTTCCGCACCCCGAACTGGCTGAGGTCACCCTCCAGGAGCTTCGTCGCCGTCTCGAGTCCGGCGAGCTGACCGCTGTCCGCCTGGCTGAGATGCACCTCGAGCGCATCGAAGCGATCGACCGCGCCGGCCCTGCCCTTCATTCGGTGATCGAGCTCAACCCTGATGCGCTCAGCATCGCCGAGCAGTCCGATCGAGAGCGCCGCGCCGGCCATGCCCGAGGTCCGCTGCACGGAATTCCGATCCTGGTCAAGGACAACATCGACACAGGTGACCGCATGCTCACGACCGCCGGGTCGCTGTCCCTCGCGGGGGCGCCCGCGCCGGCTGACGCGCCCCTGGTGGCCAGGCTTCGCGCCGCCGGCATGGTGCTCCTTGGCAAGACAAACCTCAGCGAGTGGGCGTTCTTCCGATCTTCGAGAGGGGCCAGCGGCTGGAGTGGACGCGGACGCCAGACGCGTAATCCATATGTGCTCTACCGCTCCCCGTCGGGTTCCTCGTCGGGTTCGGCGGTGGCTGTTTCGGCCGGCCTCGCCCCGGTGGCTGTGGGGACGGAAACGGACGGATCGATCATCAGTCCCTCTTCAGCCAACGGGCTGGTGGGCTTCAAGCCGACAGTGGGGCGCATCAGCCAGTCGGGTATCGTGCCCATCTCCAGCAGCCAGGACACCGCGGGCCCCCACGCGCGCTGCGTCGCGGACGCGGCCGATCTCTTGGCCGGCCTGGCCGGCACCAGGATTCCCGTCCAGCTCGACGCCGGAGCGCTCAAGGATCGCCGGATCGGCGTCGTGGGCCCCCCCTTGAGGGCCTATTCCGAGCACGCGGACAGAGTTTTCGACCAAGCGTTGTTGGCCCTCCGCGAGGCCGGGGCCGAGATCGTGCAGGTCAACGTTCCGGCGTTCGCCCAGCTTCGCGAGGCAGACGTGGAACGGACCATCCTCTTGCATGAGTTCAAAGCGGGCCTGAACAGGTACCTCAAGGGCCGATTGGGGGTCGCCGTGACGACTCTTCAAGACGTGATCGACTTCAACCTCCAGCATGAGCAAGAGGAGATGCCGTACTTTCGGCAAGAGTTGCTCGAGCTCGCTCAGGCCACAACCGGTCTGGCCGACGACAAGTACACGGCGGCGATCGCGACCGCGCACCGATTGGCGCGGGATGAAGGCATCGACCGCGTCACAGCCGAGCACAACCTCGACGCCCTCGCCGCGCCGTCAGGAGCGCCCTCCTGGGTCGTCGACCGGATCAGCGGCGATCGCGTTCTCGGCGGGTCCTCGCAGCCGGCCGCCGTGGCGGGCTACCCGCACATCACGGTGCCGGCCGGCCTCGCTCTGGACGCGCTGCCGGTCGGACTCAGCCTGTTTGCGACGCCCGAGCACGAATGGGACCTGTTCGCAATGGCGTACGCGTTCGAGCAGACGGTCCAGGGCCGCCGCTCGCCCCGGTATCTGGCGAGGCTCGAGCTGCCTTGACCGCGGGTCGGCGTTCTTGACCGGCACCGGTCGCTTGATCTCGGTCCAGCACGGCAGGGTAGACGTCCAGCGATATGTCGACAACATCGGCGAGATAGCCCGCGACCTGAGGGCCGGGTGAAGCGAGCCCTTCCGCCCAGGTAACGGCCCTGGGTGAGGAAGAATATCGTCGTGCAGCCGCGCCACTCCGTGCTCAATCCCGACGGCGTCCGCGTCGCCGGCGTGGAGTGCCTCATGGATGAGGAGCTCCTGCTCGAGGCGCTGCGCTGGATGATGAAATCCCGCCTTTACGACCAGCGCGTGATCGCGCTGCAGCGGCAGGGCCAGTTCGGCGTCTACTCACCTGGAACGGGCCAGGAGGCTTCGATCGTCGGCTCCGCCATGGCGGTGGATCCCGCCCGGGACTGGATGGTTCCTCAGTACCGCGAGCTCATGGCGACCGTCCACCATGGCCTTCCGCTCGAGGTCATCTCGGCCCAGTACCTCGGCAAGATCGCGCCGGCTCGGATTCCGGAGGGCGTCAAGGTCTTGCCCACCCAGGTCTCGATCGCGGCCCAGCTGCCGCAGGCGACCGGCCTCGCATGGGGGCTGCGCCTCCTCGGTGCGGAAGCCGTGGTGCTGGCCTACATCGGCGAAGGAGGTTCGTCCGAGGGCGACTTCCATGAAGCGCTCAACCTGGCCGGCGTGATGAGGGCCCCGGTGGTCTTCTTCATGCAGAACAACCAGTGGGCGATCTCGACTTCGCGGCGCGTCCAGTCCGCGACACCGAGCTTCGCGCTTCGGGCGGCGGGCTACGGCTTCGAGGGCATCGAGGTCGACGGCAACGACGTGATGGCCGTTCACGATGTCACAGTCACCGCCGTCGAGCGCGCGCGCAAGGGCGACGGCCCGACTCTTATCGAGGCGGTGACCTATCGCATGGGCTTTCACAACACCACCGACAACCCGTCCCGCTATCAGGATCCCGCGGAGTATGAGGAAGCCCGCCGCCGGGACCCGATCGAGCGGGTCCAGAAGTATCTTGCGGGGTTGGGTCTGTGGGACCGCGGCCGCGAAGCCGGCCTGGCCGATGAGCTGCGCAGGGAGATCGACACGGCCCTGGAGGCCGCTGTGGCAGCCCCGCTCCCAGGTCCCCGGGATCTCTTTGACAACATTTACGAGCACCCGCCCGCGCGCGTGCTTTCGCAGCGCGCAGAGCGGCTTCGGCAGGAGCCGGATTGAAATGCCGCAGCGCAACGTGGTCGAGGCAATCAACAACGCGCTCACCGAGGAGATGGAGCGCGACCCTCGCGTCATGTTGCTGGGGCTCGACGTGGGCAGGCTCGGCGGAGTATTCCGCACGACCAGCGGGCTGGTTGAGCGGTTCGGCGCCACGCGGGTCGTCGACACCCCGCTTGGCGAGGCCGGCATCATCGGGGCGTCCGTGGGCCTCGCCCTGGCGGGCATGGTGCCCGTGGCGGAGATCCAGTTCCTCGGGTTCACCGCCCAGGGGTTTCACCAGATCGGGCCGCAGCTCGGGAAGTACCGCCAGCGCTCGCGCGGCAGGTACCACTGCCAGGTCACCATCAGGGCCCCCTTCGGAGGGGGGATTCGGAGTCCCGAGTTTCACTCCGACGCCGTCGAGGCGCAGTTCGTCCAGACGCCGGGGATCAAGATCGTCATGCCCTCCAACCCCTACGACGCTAAGGGCTTGCTCCTGGAGGCGATCCGCGACCCGGACCCCGTCCTTTACTGCGAGCCGGACCGGCTCTACCGGCTGGGACGGTCCGAGGTGCCGGACGGCGCCTACACAGTTCCCTTCGGCAAGGCGTCGGTGGTCCGCCAGGGCGAGCAGATCACGCTGGTTGCCTGGAGCGCCGCCGTGGAACTCTGCCTGCGGGCGGCGAGCCGGCTGGAGGAGGAAGGCGTTTCGGCTTCGGTGGTGGATCTGCGCACCCTGGTGCCGCTGGACGTGGAGACCCTGTGCACCGAGGTGGCCAGGACCGGCCGCTGCGTGGTGGTCCATGAGGCGCCTCTCTCCGCCGGCTTCGGCGCGGAGATCGCCGCTACCCTCATGGAGGAGATCTTCTACGACCTGGACGCGCCCATCGCCCGGGTGGCCGCTTATGACGTACCGTACCCGCCTGCCTCTCTCGAGGACTACTACCTGCCGTCGCTGGACAGGGTGCTGGCGGCGGCCCAAAAGACGCTGAAGGGCTGACGGCTCGAGCGTTCTACGATTCCGTGACGTCCGACCGCACAAGCACGGAGGTGGCGAATGGCTCGTCGATTCCGATTCGGCATCTGCACCGACCAGAACATGACGTGGGAGAAGAACGTCGCGCGCTGGCAGCTGTTCGAGCGGCTCGGCTTCGAGAGCGCCTGGCTCTGCGATCACCTCATCCAGCCCAGCCGTCCGCAAGGTCCCTACTTCGAGGCGTGGACCTTGCTCGGAGGTCTGGCGGCTCGGACCGAGAAGATCCGGATCGGGGTGCTGGTGACGTCCAACACCTTCCGTCATCCGTCAGTCCTCGCCAAGATGGCGGTCACCGTCGACCACATCTCCAAAGGCAGGTTGGAGGTGGGACTCGGCGCCGGGTGGTACGAGCCGGAGCACGCGATGTTCGGAATTCCCCTTCCGGAGACCAAGGAGCTGGTCAGCCGCTTCAAAGAAGCGGTCGAGGTGATCGACCTCCTGATGCGGGAGGACGTGAGCTCCTACGCCGGCTCGTACTACCAGCTCATGGACGCGCAGTCGCGGCCGAACAGCGTCCAGCAGCCGCGGCCGCCCCTCGTCCTGGGCGCCTTCGGGCCGAGGATGCTCAAGATCGTTGCCATGTACGGCGACACCTGGAACGCCTTCGGGACGCCAAGGGAGATGCGCGAGCGCAACCAGATGCTCGATGACTACTGCCGCGAGATCGGTCGCGACCCGGAAACGCTGGACCGCTCCCTTTACTACTGGGTGCCCACGACGGACGCCGATCCCTGGATCTCCAAGCAGGCCTTCAATGACGTGATCAACCCTTACATCGAGGCGGGCGTCAACCAGTTCATCCTCGACCAGCCTCGCGATGACCAGCTCGACATGCTCGAGTTGGTGGCCGCCGAGGTGCTGCCACAGTACGCACGCGAGGCGCCCCGTACCGTCGAGAGCGCAGCGGCCGGGCAGATCGACACTTCGGCCTGGAAAAGGCCGAAGGACCACCTGTAGGCAGCAGCACCTCCCAGGCCGTCTTCGTCCTGGGGACCGGGTTGCCGTTTGCTATCGATAACTTGCCAGTGGCAGCGGCAGGCCACCCGACGGATTTTTTGTCATGTCCTCACCGGATGGGCCTGCAATCGCTCGGCAGGGCGCGGTCTGGTCAAGCTAGACGGCGGCAGCCTGGCCGGCCTGGGCGACCTCCATGTCTTGCGTATAGTGCCCACCGCTCACCCCGATGCCGCCGATGATCGCATCGCCCACCTTGATCGGATAGCCACCACCGAAGATCACCAGCCGCTCGATACCACCCACGGCCCCCAGGGCGAGCGGTGGATCGTTCTTGATGAAATCGTGCCAACCGTCTGTCGATAGGCCGAAGCCTACGGCCGTGTATGCCTTGTCCTGGGCAATCTGGACGCTCAGCAAGGCACCCCCGTCCATCCGGCTGAAGGCTTTCAGGACGCCGCTCTCGTCGCACACCGCGATCACAAAGGGGTGTCCCATTGACTTCGCCTTCGCTTCGGCGGCAGCAATCACCTTGTGTGCCAGTTCGGTCGTGATCGTCGGTTTGGTGTACGTGTTGCTCATTGCGTTCCCTCCATTTCTGTGTGGCCATATCGCTGCTCGAGTTCATGAATCTCGGGCAGCCCAATGA
>JBOHUP010000368.1:0-2614 GCA_050734615.1 Candidatus Dormibacteraceae bacterium
GTCGGACTGCGTGTCCTTGATGATGACCTGGACGTCATAGGTCTTGCTCCCGACCTTGAACCCGCTCTTGTACGGGCTCGTCGCCCTCACACCGTTGATGACGTAGTTGTCTCCCGTGGCAAAGCCCGCGAGCGCACCGGTCTGAGGGCTCACATAGCCGATCGTGATCTTTCCATTGTTGGTGGGAGCGTTGTTCCCCTGCAGGCCGCATGCATCCAGGAGCGGGCCGGCGCTGAGCGAAAGGGCTCCAGCGCCCGCGGCCTTCAGAAGCGTTCTCCGGGAAATGGTCGCGTGGAGGCGTTCCTCGAAATCGGTCATCCCTTCCTTCTCCTGGGGCCTTGCCCCCTGGCGCTCATGGCGTCCGAATCTGCGCCGAAGCTGCGCCAATCGTGACCATCACCTAATCCGGTGTCAAGGATGGCCGCCGTGAGGCACGCAACCTGATCCGCCACTGGCGTTTCCGAACGAGCCGCGGACATCCCGCGGCCACCGTCGCCTTGACAACGGTCCTGGACTCAGCCTTCGTCGCCCTAGACTGGATAGACTCGGTTCCGACGGCGGCGTTTGTCTGCAGGAGGCCCAAGATGCCACTCAAGGTCCATAACGAGCGAGAGCCCGGCTGCAAGATCTGCAATCCCGAAGGCATCTCGACAGCCACTGACAGCTGCAAGTGTCTGGAGGATGCGTTCGCCGAAGGCCTGAGGCGCTGGCAGACGGCGTGCCCATGCTGCTTCGGCGATGCCCACCCCGAAGGCTTGGCAGCGGCGGTGGCCGCGGCCATGAAGTAAGGAGGATCGAGCATGACCGAGAGAGCTCACAACCCGGCCGGTTGCGATTGTGACCCATGCCATCCGGAGCTAGTTGATTCGACCGGTCCGGATAGCTGCATCCATGTCGAGGACGGTTTTCGGGCGAGCCTGGAGATGTGGAAGAGCGCATGCGACTGCTGCTTCAGTGAGGCGTTTCCCGAAGGAATCGACGGAGCGCTGGCCCGGGCCCGAGACTAGGGCGAGACCTTACTGAACACAGAGACGGCAAAGCTACTGGACGACTCAAAGGGATCTCGCTGCCAGGTCGACCAGCGAGCTGTCGGCTCGAGCTCAGCGGCGGCAGCCCACTCGTCGTAGTCGGCCAGCTGGGCATCCGCCGCCTTCAGGGAGTGGCCATCGATGAGGAGGCCCCCGGACCGCACGTGACCGGCCATGTTCTTCACGGCCAGTGCTCGCCGGTCTGGAGCGATGAAGTTGATCACGTTGCCCGCCATCAACACGATGTCGAAGCGGTCGGCCAGCCGGAGGAGGGTGACATCGTCGCGAATCCAGCTCACGCCAGGCGCCTTCCGTCGCGCGGTCTCGAGCATCTCGGGGTCGATGTCGATGCCCACCACTCGAACGCCTCGCCTGGCCAGCTCGCGCCCCACGCGGCCTGTCCCGCACCCCGAGTCGAGAAGCGAACCCGGTGCGTAGGACATGATGAAGTCCGCCTCTCCGTGAACGTTGTCGCCCGCCGCCTCGCGACGTTCATATACAGAGTCATACCAATCACCGCGCGACATGCCGGCCGGCCGGTCCCTCATCTGCCCTCGACCGTGTGAACGACGATGACGATGAGACCGCCTCCTTGTGAATGTCTGCCGGCGAAGCGGATTACTGCGGACCCTCAGTCTAGTCATCGACAGTTGATGAACGCCTTCGGACGGCGGGCCCGCGCGTTGCCTGTGGCTCAGACTTATTTGTCCGCTGCCGTCGAGGCGTACGCATCCGGGCGTCGACGAGGGCCTTACGCGGGGCCGGCACCTACCAGGTGTCCTGGAGGCGCATGCGATGCTCGCTTGCCGCCCGCTAAAGACCACACCTCCGATCGGAGGGTGGCCTCCGGGGGCGTCGTCCATGGAGTTGCATGCCTGGGTGCGAGCTGGGTTATCGCCAAAGTAAAACGCCAGGCCCCCGAGTGAGCCTACTGTTTGCGTTGACCGATGAGTTCGCTTGATCCGGCGAATCCCCAAGCATTCGGCCAGGACATAATCTCGGCGGTCGCAAATCAGTTGGCCGCTGAGCTGGCCAATTCGCCTGTCGACAGTCGAGCCATCGCCAGGGGCGCCGTCAAAATGCTGAGCCGATTGGTGCCGGGAACCTGGGTTGCGGTGATCATGAACGATGACCCCACCACCTCTCATGTCGTCGCAGCGGACGAGCGCGCACCGGCGATGGCCGCTTACATGGACAGATATGTGGCAGATCTCTATGCAGCGGGGCAGGCCACGACGACAGGTCTCTCGCAGCACGTGATCGATTCCGGAGAGCACGTCTTGATGCCGACGCTTCCCCTGGCTGACTTCATCCTGCTTGCAACACCGGCCGGGCAGGAGTACCTCGCGCGACATCCGTATCCCGTACCGATCGAGTCAGTTGGCCTCTTGATCGCCCCTATGCGTTCACTGGGCGCCACGATAGGAACGCTGGGCGTATTTCAATACAACACGGCTACCGCCCTGAGCGAAACAGACGTGGGCTGGCTGCAGAAGGTCGCTGACCGGGTAGGTATCGCCATCGACCATGCGCAGCTCCGTGCCCCCGCGATCGAGCGCCAGGAACGTCTCGCGGCAATCACCAAC
>JBOHUP010000369.1:0-2058 GCA_050734615.1 Candidatus Dormibacteraceae bacterium
CGTTCAGGTAGACGTTGACGAACTGCCTGAGCTCGCCTCGTTCGTCGAGCAGGCGGTCCTTGAACCCCGGGTAGCGTGCATCGAGCGCCGTGATCGCCGCCGCCAGGTCCTTGGCCTCGACCGGCACGGTGACCTGCCCCTCGGAGAGGCGGCGAAGCGGGCCTGGAATACGGAATTGCGCCATGTTCTAAATATTCACCTTCTCGCGAAACGACTTCAGGGTCGGATCTATTTCCACTCGCCTCGAATGACCGTTGGCGGCAGCCAGCACGTCGGCCGTCTTCAAGCCGTGTCCGGTGACGTACGCGACCACCACCTCGTCGCCTTTCCAGCGGCCCGCCCGAGCGAGCTTGGCCAGCACGCCGATCGTCACGCCGCCCGCCGTCTCCGTGAAGATCCCCTCGGTCCGTGCCAGCAGCTTGATCGCATCCACGATCTCCTCCTCCGTCACCGCCTCGACCACGCCGCCCGTCTCGCGTGCGATCCGGTTCACGTACACGCCGTCCGACGGGTTGCCGATGGCTATGGAGCGGGCGATGGTGTTCGGCTTGACGGGGAAGACACGGTCGGGTGTATCGGAGTGGAACGCGTTGTAGACGGGCGCGCAGCCGAGTGCCTGCGCCCCCGTGAACGCCGGCGTACGGTCGTCTTTGACGAGCCCGTACTCGACCAGCTCGCGAGCCGCCTGCCGGTGGCGGACGAACTGGCACCCACTCGCGATGGGGATGATGATCTCGTCCGGCAGCTTCCAACCCAGCTGCTCAGCGGTCTCGAACGTCAGGGTCTTCGAACCTTCCGCATAAAAAGGCCTGATGTTGATGTTGCAGAACGCCCACGGTGTCGACTCGACCAGTTGGCTGCAGAGCCGGTTCACATCGTCATAGTTGCCCCGCACGGCGACCACGTTGGGGTCGAACACCCCAATGCTGACCAGCTTGGCCGGCTCGAGATCGACCGGGATGAACACGAAGCATTCCAGCCCCGCCCGCGCCGCATAGGCGGCGACCGAGTTGGCGAGGTTTCCGGTCGAAGCACAGGCGATGGTCTCGAAGCCATGCGACCGCGCCCAGCTGATCGCCACAGACACGACCCGGTCCTTGAACGAATTCGTCGGGTTCATGCTGTCGTTCTTCAGATACAGGTTGCGCAAACCGAGCTCTGCGCCGAGGCGGTCCGCCTTGACGAGCGGCGTGAGCCCCTCGCCAAGCGTGACGACCGGCACCGATTCCTCGACCGGAAGCAGGTCCCGGTAGCGCCACATCGACTTCGGCCCCTGCTCGACGCGCTGGCGAGAAACCACTTTCTTCAGGGCCGTCTGGTCGTAGACCACATCCAGCGGCCCGAAGCACATTTCGCACACGTGCGTGGCCTGGAGCTCATACTCCGCGCCGCATTCGCGGCATCGCAAACCGAGCAGCTTCGGCACGGCCTCAGTTTAGAAGGAGCGTCCGATCGGGTCCTCTGGGTAATCCGAAAGTGACCGTGGGAGGAATGGTCAGCATCTGGCCGGCCTCTGATTTGACGAGCTGCCGATGGGTCTGTAGTGAATCAACTGCCGACATAGACTGCCCAGGAAGGAGAAAGCCTCCGGAGCCTGGTTGGGTCGGCCAACTCCGAAGGCTGGCAATGAGCCACCAGCAGCGTATCACCGCGTCCGCAGAGTAGCGCCTGCCCAAAGTGTGGTGGTCGCAGTTGGCAAGGCCATGGCTGCCGTAGGCGGCGATTGGGCGAGTTCGCTGGTGAGATCAAACTGAATCAGAGGCGGCGGCGTTGCTGCAGCTGCGGGAAGACGATGACGGTCTTCGACGAGCGGGTGGTGCCGCACTTTCATTACAGTCGCGACGTCATCGCCCGGGCCATGGCTCTAAGGGCGGAGGTCGCGGCTGGGAAGAGGTCGCCGGCGCCTGTACGGGGACTGGAGACCTCGACGTATCGGTCGTCAAACGGTGGTGGCGGCGATTCTCCACAAAACCACCCGCGATGCCCTTCCGTTTCGGTCGCCCTGGAGCCATGGTGGGTCTCCCGGACCGGAGCCGGAGTCCAGACCCTCTACAGGAG
>JBOHUP010000370.1:0-3905 GCA_050734615.1 Candidatus Dormibacteraceae bacterium
GTCCGTGGCAGAGCGCGAAGCGCTGCTGAAGGCGATCAAGCTTGAGCTAAAGCAGCAACTCTGGAAGGACAGTCGCGCGCGTCTGACCCACGATCGATATTGGTCGCTGTTCACCATGAATCCCGAACCCATGTGGGTCTACGACACTCGAACGTTGCAGATCCTCGATCTCAACGAGGCCGCCATACAGCGATACGGCTACACCCGCGAGGAGTTTCTTGGGCTCACCAGCAAAGATCTGCGGCCTGCCGAGGACGTTCCAAAATTCCTCGAGTTGACGCACGAACTTCCCAACTCGGATCGCACAGGTCCCTGGCGGCATCGCTTGGCAAGGGAACATATGACTCTGAGGCTCCCGCCAGCGATCAAGCACGCACTCCGGCGGCAAGCAGGCAAGCTGCCCGGAAAGGCGTGACGCAGACTGGCCTAGCTGAGAGATACCTCGAGGAATCGATTCGAATTGCTGAGCACCCTGGGGTTGTGTTTCGCTCCGGCCCGGCTGGACGGCGAGCTTCGGCCGTTGGTGGCCCGGACGTATGGGAAATAGTCGAGACATTCCTCGCTGAAGGCAGAGACGTTGCGGCGACCGCCCGCTATCTGAACCTTCCTGTCGGTCTCGCTCAAGCCGCAGTTGATTACTACGCTGACTACCGGGAAGAAATCGACCAGTGGATTAGCCGTAACCAAGAACTTGCGGTCGAACTCGAAGCTAAAGCCCTCAGACGGAGACGTGTGGCCGGCGCTTGAGGTTGCTCCTCGATGAGCACTATTCGCCCGCGATAGCGCAGCAGTTGCGGAAGCGCGGCCATGATGTGGTGTCCGCCTCAGAGACCCCTGAATTGAAAAACCTCGAGGATCCCGACCTCCTCACCTGGGCCATCGGGCAGCGGCGCGCAGTGGTCAGTGAGAACGCTGCGGACTTCGTACCGCTTCACGAGGATTGCCTGATCCGGGGAAAGCCTCACTACGGAATCGTCTTGACGAACCGCGAGCGATTCTCGCGGACTCGCGCAGGCATTGGAAGACTCGTGCGTGCGATCGAGGGTCTCCTAACCGAAGCGTCAACAAGCGAGGCCCTGAGGGCCGAGCTCCGCTGGCTTTCAGACAAGTGAGTTCTGGCGTGGGCTTCGTCATAAGTCTGAGGGCGGCCGAAACGAGCGCCTGAAACCTAGTGGGAGTGCCCACGCCCGGGTGTGCCTCGCTGACGCGACGGACAAACTGACCGAAAATCTAAACGAGTGGCTGAACCAGCCCGTCCCGACGCGATCAATCGTTAGCGTCCGGGAATCGATGGGCGAGGGAGAAAAGGATGCGACAAGCGAGTCTTCGGTTCCGGGTCAGCTGGCTCGCTCTATTCATCGTCGGGCTTGCGACGCTGGTGTTCGGCCTGGTAGTGGTCGTCCTGCCCAGCCCGAACGTGCAATACCTGAGAGCTATCGGAGTGGCGTCAACTGGTATGGGCTTATTCGGCGTGCTGATCACCCTTGCGCCGTACAGGCGGCGTGAACGTTGGGCACACATGGCCCTGTGGTATTACCCCGTCTTCTGGACGACGCACCTGGTGGGCAACTTGCCGCCGGGCCGGGATCACATCCACCAAGTAGTCTTCATCGTGCTCTCGCTGGTCGGGCTTCTGCTCCCGATCGATGAATTCTTTGAATTTCGCCCCGCGTGGACGTCCGATAGAGAGCATGAACACTGATCTTCAGAGCTTGGGACGGCGGCTTGTAGGCCGGTGGACGACCGAAGCGACCCATCCCGGTCTCCCGGGCGCGGTCATCCGTGGGGCGAGCGAGATCGAATGGCTCGAGGGTGAGCGGTTCGTCATCTACCGGTCCAGCTACGACCACCCGGACATACCCGACTCGATCTCGATCATCGGCGACACGGCAGGCCTCCGTATGCACTATTTCGATACGCGGGGCGTCCACAGGATCCTCGAGGTGACCGTGACCGACGAGGGGTGGGAGATGGCGATGGACCGGCACTCGTCGGAAGGCTCGTTCGCATCCCCCGATGCGCCGTTCTCGCAGCGCATCACCTACGCCTTCGAGGATGAGGACCGGACGATGTCGGGGAAGGCGAAGCTGTCGTACGACAACGTGAAGTGGGATGACGACCTCGAAATCACGTACCGCCGAGCCTTGTGACCGGGCCGTGGCGCCGGAGGCGAATAGCGATTTGGCGGCGGCCTACCATTGTTCAGACAGTGGATCGATGTTAGTGCCGCACCAACAGCCCTGGATGCTGGGAGCACGCGCGGATGCTCAAGGTGCAGAGTTCCGCGGCGCGCTAGCCACAGCCGTAAATGGGGCCGCTGCCGAACATTCAGATTGGATCCTGCTCGACACCTGCCACCGCGTCGAGCTGTATGGATTCGGTTCGATGCCAGAGCTCGATCCAGCGCTTCGACAGCTGGCTGGAGACATGGCGGTCGCCCATCTGCTGCGTGTGGCTGCCGGCCTCGACAGCGCGATCGTCGGCGAGGATGAGGTCTTGCACCAGGTGCGGATGGCTCTTCAAACCGCGCTGGCGACACGAAACCTCGATGCAAGGCTGCAGCGCCTTTTTGAAACCGCGATTGCGGTGGGGCGTCGTGCCCGCAGAGGGCGTACGGCTCCTGGGGAAAACCTCGCTGGAAGAGCGATTGATTGGCTGCAGCGGAAATCCACCCTCGCCGGTCGATCCGTTCTTGTGGTCGGCGCCGGACGGATGGGGTCCGCCCTTGCACGTGCCGCCGGCGATGCCGGGGCTCACCTGACCATTGCGAGCCGCGACTCGAACCGAGCGCATCGCCTGGCCAAGGTCTACGGTGCAGACAGCACCGACCTCGCCACAGCCGCCAACTTCGCTGGACAAGCCAGTGCCATCGCTGTCGCGCTCGCCGGCCCATGGCGAGAGCTCGAGCCAATGACACGCCAGCTGCCGCCCATTGCCGATATCTCGGCACCGCCCGCCGTCAACGCCGAAGTCAGGGCCCAGCTGAATGGTGGTTACCTCGGTATCGATGACCTGTACAACCATCCCGCGCCGGTTCCACCCGGATACATCGACTCGGCCGAGAGGGTCGTTGCAGCCAAGGCGCTGGACTATGTCAGCTGGCTGAACACGCGCGGATGAGCGACGCCGGTTCTCGTGCGTGGCGCGAACGCGCGGGGCGTCTTTTCCCCGGCGGCGTCAACAGCCCGGTGCGCGCCTACAGGGCGGTCGGGGGCAACGCGCCGATCATCGTGCGCGGAGAGGGCGCATTCGTCTGGGATGCCGATGGCAACCGTTACATCGACTATGTCGGTGCGTTCGGCCCATTGATCCTGGGCCATGCGAATCCTCAGGTGAATGAGGCGACCAAGAAGGCCGTCGAGGCCGGAGGCCCGTATGGCGCCACATGCCCGGCTGAGATCAGGCTCGCCGAACTCATCTGCGCGCGGATGCCATCGATCGAACGTCTGCGATTCGTGAGCAGCGGCACAGAGGCCGCCATGAGCGCGCTGCGGGTGGCCCGCGCTGCGACCGGCCGGCCATTGATCATCAAGTTCGACGGCGGCTATCACGGACATTCCGACGGTTTGCTAGTCGAAGCCGGCTCCGGAGTGGCCACGCTATCGATTCCTGGCAGCGCGGGGGTTTCGGCTGCGGTGGCGGGCGAGACTCTCGTCGCCGAGTACAACAACCTTGATGCGGTCGCCGCACTGATCAGCGCAAATCCGGATCAGGTCGCGGCCATCATCGTGGAGCCAGTCGCCGCCAACATGGGATTGGTGCTTCCAGTCGCGGGCTTCCTGGAGGGGCTGCGCCGGCTGGTCGATGGGATAGGCGCTCTGCTGATCTTTGATGAGGTGATAACTGGTTTTCGCGTGGGGCCTGGCGGCGCCCAGGAGCTGTTCGGCGTGCGGCCGGATCTGACC
>JBOHUP010000371.1:0-12312 GCA_050734615.1 Candidatus Dormibacteraceae bacterium
GTCCTGGTCTGCCATTTCCTGATGGAGCTGCTGCTCGAAGCCGGCCTGCCGCCTGGGGTGATCAACATGGTCAGCGGCGTCGCGTCGCAGATCTCCGAGCAGGTGCTCAAGCATCGCGACCTCGCAGGCATCCACTTCACCGGTTCGACGGAAGTCTTTCATGGCATGTGGCGTGAGGTCGGTCAGAACATCGACCGTTACCGCACCTACCCAAGGCTGGTCGGAGAGACAGGTGGTAAGGATTTCGTGGTGGCGCACTCCTCGGCCGACCACGAAGCCCTGCGCACGGCGCTCGTGCGCGGCGCCTTCGAGTATCAGGGCCAGAAGTGCTCCGCGGCGTCGCGCGCATACATCCCACAGTCGATCTGGAAAACTATGAAATCCGAGCTTGCCGACCAGGTCGACGCGATGCCCCAGGGCGACGTATCGGACTTCCGCAACTTCGTGGGCGCCGTGATCGATGGCAAGGCCTATGCGAACCAAATGAAGGCGATCGACTACGCAAAGAAAGCCGAAGGCACGAAGGTCATCGCGGGCGGGAAGGGGGACGACAGCGTCGGATGGTTCATCCGGCCGACCGTGATCGAGACCAACGATCCAGACTTCAAGCTGATGCGCGAGGAGCTGTTTGGTCCGATTCTCACTGTCTACCCGTATGCCGATGCCAAGTTCGAGGAGACGCTCGAGCTGTGTGACCGAACGAGCCCATACGGTCTCACCGGCGCGATTTTCGCGCGCGACCGCCAGGCGATCCGGAAGGCTTCGGAGACCCTGGTCAACGCAGCCGGCAACTTCTACGTCAACGACAAACCGACGGGTGCGGTCGTGGGGATGCAGCCGTTCGGCGGCGCGAGGGCGTCGGGGACGAATGACAAGGCGGGGTCGTTCCTCAACCTGATCCGCTGGGTCAGCCCGCGCGTCATCAAAGAGACTTACGTGCCGCCGACGGACCATCGATATCCGTTCATGGACGCCGAGTAGGCAGCCGGCCCGGTGCCGGTGGGTTACGCGGTCGATGGCGCGGTGGTCACCGTCACGATCGAGCGCCCAGGCGTCCGCAACGCGGTGGACGCGGCAACTGCGGCGGCGCTCGCCGCCGCCTTCCATCGCTTTGACTCGGATACGAAGCTCGCGGTCGCTGTGCTGGCGGGCGCGGGCGGCAACTTTTGCGCCGGCTACGACCTCAGGGCTTTGGCGGGCGCCTCGGGCACGGTTCCGGACGCTGCCGGCGATGGTCCGATGGGGCCGACGCGCATGAGCCTCGACAAGCCGGTGATCGCGGCCATCGAAGGTTACGCGGTGGCCGGAGGACTGGAGCTCGCGCTCTGGTGCGACCTTCGGGTCGCTGCTCGCGACGCCACGCTTGGCGTTTTCAACCGCCGTTTCGGGGTCCCACTTGTCGATCTCGGCACGATCCGGCTGCCACGGATGATCGGACAGGGCAGAGCGCTCGACCTCATCCTGACCGGCCGGCCCGTGGGCGCCGAGGAGGCGCTCCGGATCGGGCTGGTCGAGCGGGTCGTCGACCCCGGAGGCGCGCTGGCTGAAGCGCAGCGCCTCGCCCGCGAGATCGCAGGCTTTCCCCAGGGCGCGCTACGGGCTGACCGACGAAGTGCGCTCGACCAGTGGGGGCTGAGCTTCCAAGAAGCGATGCGCGAGGAGTCCAGCGGCGGAGCGGTCGTCCTCTCGTCCGGCGAGGCGCAAGCTGGGGCGCGGCGCTTCGTCGAAGGGGCCGGACGTCACGGAGGCGGCGCCAGCCACGACGCCTGACGTGCGTCGGTGCCGTGCTGGGCGGCCTGGCGGGTGCCTGCTTTCAGCGCCAGGACCGAGATCAGGACCAGGCTGATCAGCTCGGCCAGGATGATCGGGAGAGGGCCCCAGAAGGGCTCGCCCTCCACCGCGATGACCACCGCGAGCGCATAGGACCCTGTCCATGACGGGACCGGCGTGCGCAGACACAGCCACCCGGCCAGGCCGAGCATCGCAAAGTCGTCCAGGTGCAGGTAGGGGCTGGCGAGGAGACCCCCGACCAGCACCGGGATGAAGATCCACTCGGGGCCTCGGCGCCGCATGAGGAAGACGAGGGTGAGGGCCCAGATCGCCACCGCGACCTGCACCGCTCGCGCCGCCGCAAGGCTCCCCAGCAGCGGGGCTAGAGTCAGCTCGCGGTTGGCGGCAATGCCGGCCGCGAAGTTGAGTCGAGCCGAATAGGTGGCGACGCCGCTCGGCCCGAGCGCGATCGCCGATGCCGCTGCGAGCAGCCCGAGCGTCAGGGCGCCGGCCAGGAATGCCCGATCGCGCCGGGCGGCCAGCAGCGCCAGCGGCACCAGGAACGCGAGCTGCGGCTTCATGACGAGGGGGGCGAGAGCGACGCCGGCCCAGCCGGGGCGACCTGATTTCAGCAGCGCGTACGACGCGGCCACGCCGAGCGCGACGAACAGTCCGGGCTGTCCAAGCTGGAGGCCGTAGATGACCGGCAGCCAGCCGACCGCCGCGACAAGGTGAATCAAACGCGTCCATGCGGCCCCGGGTGCCGCCAGGTACCAGGTCAGCGCGAGCGCCGCCAGAAGCAGCGCACACCAGGCCCAGTAGGCGATCGGGTAATCCAGGGCGCTGAGCGGAAGCGCCGCCCATGCGACCGGCGGCGGGCTGATGAAGCGGGCCAGCTGCGCGATCTTGATGCCCGAGCCCAGCGCATCCAGCTCGACCTGCTGCAGGCGGAGATCGTAAATCGCAGACCAGCCGTGCGCGAGGCCGATGCGGGCCCCCACGTAATAAAAGGTGAAGTCGTTGTGGAACCGGTCGGTCGCATAGGCGAGCGCCCACTGGTAAACGTCGAACAGCGCGAACAGTGATGCTGCGACCGCACCGGCCGCGATGCCGAGGTTTTGCCACCTGTGCATGTGGACATTGGAACCCGCCATCAATGGCGGAGGTTACCTTGTAGGGCGTGCCATCTCCTAACTTCGAGGCCCGCATCATTGAGCTGCGCGACGGGACCAAGGTCCACGTGCGGCCGATCGTGCCCGAGGATGAGCCCCTGCTCCATGAGGCGATGTCGGCGATGTCCGAACGCACCGTCTACTTCAGGTTCTTCTCGCCGATCAAACGGCTTTCAGACGCGATGGCCCACCGACTGGCGGTCGTGGACTACAGGGATCGATTCGCTCTGGTTGCCGCCAAGCGCAGGCCCGCAGACAAGGAGCGCATCCTCGGCGTGGCGCGCTACGACCGCGCCGCGGGCACCGACATCGCCGAGGTCGCGGTCGCGGTCATCGACGAATTCCACAGACGCGGTCTCGGCGGCGCACTGCTGGGCATACTGGCGCACGTCGCTCGCGAGCACGGGATCAAGAGTTTCTCTCTGATCGTCCTGCCCGAGAATCAACAGATGCTTGGTCTGTTGCGCAAGATGGGCTGGATCCACCAGGCCCGCCTCGTGGGAGGCGCGTACGAAATTTCATTCGACATCCCCGGTATCGAGGAGAATTGATGAGCTCGGAAATCGCGACCGGCTCGCTCGGCGACATCGGAACCGATGAGTTCCGCGCCGCCGCGCACAAGGCGGTCGACTGGGTCGCCGACTACCTCGACACGATTCGCGAGCGGCCGGTGGTCCCCCCGGTCGCTCCCGGCGACATCAGGCGGTCGCTTCCGTCCATCCCGCCGGAGGGGAGCGAAAGCCTCGAGGCGATCTTCCGAGACTTCGAGCAGCTGATCCTGCCCGGGATCACGCACTGGAACCATCCGCGTTTCTTCGGCTACTTCGGCATCACAGGCTCCACGCCGGGCATCCTCGCCGAGCTGCTGATCGCCGCGCTCAACGTCAACGCCATGCTGTGGCGCACCTCACCCGCCGCCACCGAGCTGGAGGAGGTCGCCTGCGATTGGCTCCGGCAGGCCATTGGGCTGGCTCCAGCCTTTTCCGGCGTCATCAACGACACGGCCTCATCGAGCACTCTTTACGCGCTCGCCGCCGCCCGTGAGGCGGTGCCGCACCTGGAGGTGAGGCGCCACGGGATGTCTCGGCAGACGTTGCGCATGTACATCTCCGAGGAGGCGCATTCCTCGGTCGAGAAGGCCGGCATCGTCCTTGGTGTCGGCCAGGACAACGTGGTGAAGATCGCCACCGACTCAGCCTTCAGGATGGATGTCGACGCGCTCCAGAAAGCGATCCGGCGCGACCGCAAGGCGGGCCATCACCCGTTTGCGGTGGTGGCGACGGTGGGCACTACTTCGGTGACGGCGATCGACCCCGTACCCGCCATCGCGGGCGTGTGCGAGGAAGAGAAGCTGTGGCTCCACGTCGACGCGGCGTACGGCGGCGCGGCTGCCGTGCTCGACAGCCATCGTTGGGTGCTGTCCGGATGCGACTCGGCCGACTCGCTGGTGGTCAACCCGCACAAGTGGCTGTTCACGCCCATCGACTGCAGCGTCCTTTACTGCAAGCACGAGCACATGCTCAAGCGCGCGTTCAGCATCACTCCGGCGTACCTGAAGGGCGACGAGCCGGACACGGTTCGCAACCTGATGGACTATGGGGCCTCGCTCGGCCGGCGCTTTCGGGCCCTGAAGCTCTGGTTCGTTCTGCGCGCATTCGGGATCGACGGCGCTCGCCGACGCATCGCCGCCCACATCGACATGGCCCAGCAGCTGCGAGCCTGGATCGAGGCCGATCCGGACTTCGAGCTCCTCGCGCCAACCACATTCTCCACAGTGGTGTTTCGATGCCGATCAAACGATTCGGACAACGAGCGGATCCATGACGAGGTCAACCGGTCAGGCCTGGCCCTCATCTCCCACACGGAGGTCCGTGGCGTTTACGCGCTCCGAATGGCGATCGGTAACCTGCGCACGACGCTGGAGGACGTGCGCGTGACCTGGGAGCTGATCAAAACCAGGGCCGCGGGTGGTCAGCCCCAGACGAACTCTGTGCAGAGGTAATCGAACTCCGGACCCTCCTCCATGCCGCTAGGGCCGCTCTTGAGGTTGGCCGGGTCGACGGCGAACATCACGACCGTCGTTCCGTTGTGGGTGGCCGCGATGACCGCGAACCGGATTTTGACCGCGGCGGAACCAGCGCCGATCAAGTTGGCGCTGTAAACGGAGCCCACGCCATCCTGGTCACCGATGTGCGCCCCCTTCACATTGAAGATAAGCGTGACGTTCTGCCAGGTTCCGGTCGGCAGTGCGGTAACAGTCGATTGCAGATCCTGGTTGGCGCTGCCGCCTGGCATCCCGGTGACCTGGATGGAGCCGATCTTGGTGCCAAGCGTTACGCCTTTCGCGTCCTGGGTGCGGACGGTCCAATCGGAGTTGTAGTTGACCTGGTAGTTGAAGGCCGAGCTTCGGTACGTCGCGCCCTCGGGCAGCGGCGTGATGAGCTTCGGGGCACAGTTCTAGGTGCAGTTCGAGTGAGGTCCACCCGAGAGTCGGGACACAGCGAACGCGCTGACGACGACCGTCACAATCGCCAGGGCGACCAGTAGGCTGCTTGCGATCATGACCTGCGAGAGCCTGGACTGCCGAGTCGTCGGGTAGGTGGTCGGCTGCGCAGCGGGATACCTGTAGACCGGCTGCGCTGCGGCCACCTGGGCTGCCAGGGGCGCTCCGCATCGGCCGCAGAACGGAGTCCCCGGGACGACCTGTGCCCCACATCGCCCGCAAAACCTCATGGCTACGGCCATTTACACGGGTCCGCGGCCGGCCAGGCGGCTTTGCTTGGGCGCCGCGGCACGGGCGGCACCGCACGCCGGGCAGAACGCCATCGCCGGCACCACGCGACGGCATTCCGGGCATGGTCCCTCCGGACCGATCTTGTGTTCGGCGCCCTCGACCAGGAGGGCCTGGTGGATGACAAGCCGGACGTAAAGGAGAAGTCCGAAGGTGGCGATCGCCAGGATCACGAAGCCGGCGATCAGGTCCTGCACCCCGAAGCCGATGACCCCCAGCGCTATCTGCACGCCGAACGCGACGAGCAGAGCGGCCAGGATGCTTGACTGCCATTCCCGGTTGGAACGGCGGCGATCGTAACGCTGCAGCCAGACCGCGGCGGTGACCAGCCCTGTCGTGCTCGCGTTGACGAGCGAGACGAGGAGGCCGGCCCTCGTCAGACGAAAGGCCCAATCCAGCGGGGCCCCGGTGCTCACAAGCGGACCGGCGATCAGCGGCCAGAAGGCGGTCAGCGAGGTGGCGACCGTGAAGCCGAGAGCGGACGCCGCTCCGAACGTCAGTCCATCGAGTGGTTCACGGAAGCTCCGCCTGTAGAGGTAGAGGAACAGCGGACCGGCGAGCATGAGCGCCTGCGCGACGACAGGGAGCGTCAGCCCGGACAGCACGAAGGCGGTGTCGCGGTCTGCGGTGAGGGTGGATCGCGCCACGGCATCGCCTGAGAGCGCGGCGAAGCCGTAACCAACGATCGCCCCCACCACCATGGTTGCCCCGATGACGAGCCAGGGCTCGCTCTCGTAGACCTCGACCTCATATAGATAGATGAGGTAGAGGAGCGGGATGACGAAAACCGCCGCGACGGTCGCTGGAGCAAAGAGGTGCAGGAGGACCAGGACGAGCACAGTCGTTCCGCCCGCGACCAGCGCCACTCGAAACGGCCTGCCGCGTCGGTGGGGCAGGTGTGGAAAAAGCGTCGTGACGATCGAAAGGTGGGCGACCGGCTGCGACGGAACGGCCGCGAACGCGTGCGTGCGTCTCGTGCTGCCAGAGCTGAGATGCGCGCCACAGTGGCCGCAGAAATCGCCCGCGGGAACCGTCGACCCGCAGTGCGGACAGGTCACCAGCGGCGGTCCTTCGAGCGTGCGCTCTCCAGCCTTTTCTGCTCGACGTCCTGAGCTCTGCCCGCGTTCGGAGCCAGGCTCGTTCACGCACCGCCTCCTTTTATGTAGAGGGTCCATGCGGAGTCGAGCGCTGCGCCGTCCATGCTGCCCCAGCCCGTCGCGAAGTCCCAACCGGCGGTTGCGTCGTAGGCCAGGTTGTTGCCGGTCGTCACGTCGTGAAACGGCCTGGCCGCAAATTTCGCTGAGTTCTCGCCCATCCAGTAGATCGCCGGGTTCGCGAAGCCGACCTCGCGAAGCCCTTTCTTCTTCATGTCCTGGTCGATGAGGGCAACGGTCGCCGCCCACAGCGGGGTGGCAGCAGACGTCCCGCCGGCCTGGCCCTCCCGGCCGCCAAAGAAGATGTGGAAGCCCGTGGCCGGGTCTGCGTCGGCCGAGACATCCGGTACCTGTCTCATGCCATGGCCGGCCGCCTGGGTCTCGCTCTTCTGAAAGTCGGGCGCAGGGTAGAACTGGCTCGTCCCGCCTCCGGAGCCGCTCTGGTCGAGTGGGCTGCCCCAGGCCGATTCCCTGAAGTAGGCGCCTTGCTTGGACTCGAAGACGCTGGTCCCGCCGACTGCGGTCACGGTCGGGAGCGTGGACGGAAAGCTGCCCGCCGCATCCTGGTCTTCCCCACAGGTGAAAGCGCCGTTGTCGCCGGTCGCGACGAAGTGGGACATGCCCAGCGCCACGGCTCGGTCCTCGATGGTCGCGTAGGTGTTGCGGTGGCCACCTGGGGTGTCAGGCTCGCAAGCGCCGAGGCTCTCGGAGATGATCGAACCCAGATGGTCGGTGACCAACTGGTCGAATGCGCGGTCGCCATGCCCGAAGTCCGGGGCCGAAAGGTAGATGACCAGCTTCGCCGCCGGGGCGATCTCGTGGATGATCTCGAGGTCGAGCACGGTCTCGCCCCCGGGCTTCTGTGGGGTGCCCCAGGTCGGGTCGCGCTTGATGGTCAAGAGGGGGCCGAACGGCGGGAGCCCGAACTCGGTCGCAAACTTGTTGAGGTCGCTCAGGTTCGGCAGATCGTCGATCTCAGGCAGCATGATGGTCTCGCCCGAGCCGTCGAGCCTCGCGTCTCGCATGGGCTTCAGGTCGTAGAAGGCGATGACGTCCGTCGGGTTCAGGCCACCCGGCCTCACGGCGAAGCTGCGGACGTGGCGATAGTCGTCGAGGCCGCTCACACTGCTTGCCACGGCCGCTAGCTGAGGCGGGAGCCGCGGCTGGTCGAGGGTCGCATAGAAGATCGACCCGTCACCCAGGCGGTAGCTCTCGATACCGACGTCCAGCAGAGCCGCCGCGGCCGGAGCGGGGCCGTCTGCTCCGATGATCCCGGACCCTGGCTGCCAGCTCACGCGAAAGCCGACATTCTCGAGACCTGACACGGCCCGCTCGACCGCCGTCGTGTCCGGGCCGAATTCAGCGGCGTAGGCGGCCGAGGTCACGGTATGGCCCGTTGCGATGAGGGCGGCCAGCTTCGCCGGTTGGCGGATGCGGAGGCCGAAGCTGAGGTAGACCATGGTGGCGGACCCGGCGCGCCCGAGGTCCGCCGAACGCTGGATCGCTGCGGCCAGTCTTGGGGGTGGAGGTGGTGGCATCGCGACGCGCGATCGGTGCGACGCGCTGGGACTTGGCGAGGAGCATGCCGCGATGGCTACGCCAAGCAGCACTGCTGCCGCGGTGCCGGTGCGGAGCCGGGAATTCACGGGAACGTAGCTTCCCAGACCTCTGCCTGAAATTCCAGCTCAAAACCAAGGCTGTGGTAGACGTCGAAAGCCCGCGTCTCGTTTTGAGCGTCCACGTATAGCGAGGCGTGGCGTGCCCCGGCCTCCCGGAGTCGGAGGAGCACCTCGGTGACGAGCCACGTGGCAAGGCCGCGCCTGCGGTGACCCGGTGCCGTGCCGACGTGGCTCACCAGCCCCACAGGCTGCGACCGCCTGTCCTCCAGGTAGGTCTCGAGCTCCCCGAAAGTGATCGCCGCCGCCGCTTGATCTTCAGAGCTCACCGCCGCCAGGCACAGCTGTGCGGTCCTGCCCGCGACGATCTCATCCTGGCTGCGGGGCGAGAATCGCCAGTGGTCCGCGAAAGACCGGTTGAAGATCTCTTCCCACAAACCTAAAGGAGCGCTGGCGCCGTCAACCAGCCGGTAACCGTCAATCGGCCTGACGCCCCGCAATGCCGACTCGAGGCTACGGTCCATGCGCCACCAGGGCCTCACGTTTCGAAAACCGAGGGCGGCGAGGCAGGCGCCGTGACCCTTGGCGATCGTCACCTGGATGACCCTCGCGCCGGCCGCGCGCGAGAAGATCAAACCCCAGCGGCCCAGCTCCGTCAGGATGGCAGGACGACCTGCTACGTACATCGTGCTGACCACGCCTTCCGGCGTGGGTCGGCCCGTCACCAGGATTGAACCGGTGATCCGACCGTCGCGATCCTCCACGACACGCGACTTCGCCTCCCAGTCGAACGTGGCAAGTGCTCGCGCCAGCCCGGGTTCGTCAGGGACCGCATCCTGGCGCCCATCGCGCATGTTTTGCAGCCACAGATCGATGAGCTGGGGAAGATCGGTCGCGCGACCAGGCCTCATGCGGTGGCACGCGCCACGACCTCGTGCACCTCCGGTAGCGCGCGGCGGATCTGCTCCTCGAGCTCGGTCTCGATACGGTGCGCCTGCTCGAGGTTGATGTCGCCGGCGACTTCGGCGACCACGTGCGCGTGGATGCCCTGGTGGCGATCGCTCAGCTCAACGTCGACGCAGCGGCGGACGTCCGGGTGCGCCGCGACGATCTCACGCATCCGCGCGGCGAGCTGGGCACGGCGCGCCGTCACGTCCTCGCCGCGGACAACAGTCGGTTCCATCGGCTCGAGGTGGATGTCGATTCGCGTTGCATCCGGCAGCTCGGTCCGCAGCGCCCGCTCGAGCGCGTTGCTCGCCAGCGCCGCCTTGGCCAGACTCATATCGCCGGGCAGCTTGGCATGCATGATCAGGTGAAGCTTCCCGTTCGCCTCGCGTTCGACGGTCACGTTGTGCAGATCGCGCACGCCACCGATGCGGGCAGCGGCCGCGTGGATGCGCTCGACGAGGTCCGACTCCTCCTGCTGGCCTTCGACCAGAACAGAGAGATCAAGGCTCGGCAGCACCGATCTCGCTCTGGCCTTCACCTCGTCAACCAGCGCGCCGGCCGCTTCGAGCGACAGCATTCGACAAGTGGCGATGCCGGCGTCGCCGATGAGGCTCGGCCCTGAGCGCCGCACCCGAACCGATCGAACCTCGCGCACGCCGTTCACGTCGAGGATCGCGGCTCGCAAGGCTTGCTCGGCGCCGGCGGGCGCGCGATCGATGAGGATGTCGCCCGAGCGCCAGGCCAGAAGGACAGCGGCGCGCGCGATGATCACCGATACGAGCAGCGCCGCCACCGAGTCGGCCCACACGAACCCCATCTTTACGCCGACCAGACCGGCCAGCACGCCGACTGTTGCGAGGACGTCGGAGAGACGGTTGGTGGCGTCGGCGAGCATCGCCTCGCTGCTGGCGAGGCGACCCACTCGGCGCAGGATCCCGGCGCGCCCGGCTTCGATGGCGAGCGTGGCGATGAGCAGCGCGAACGCGTAGCCGGCCGGGTTGACCTGGGCTCCGCCGGTGATCAGGCGCCGCACCGCCTCGAAGGCGATCCCCAGCGCGGTGATGACCAGCAGGACGCCCTCGGCAAACGCGGCGAGATTCTCGGTCCGCCCGTGACCGTAGGGATGCTCGGTGTCAGCCGGCTTGTGCGAGGTGCGCACGGCGAGCAGGGTGAATACGCTGGCGGCGAGGTCCAGGAAGGAATGGGCTGCCTCGCTCAGGATGCCGAGGCTGCCGGTGAGCAGGCCGACCACCAGCTTGCCCAGGACGAGGGCCACCCCGATCCCCACCGACCCGAGCGCGACGAGCTCCGGCCGTCGCTCCAACCGTCTCACTTTTGCAACTTTAGGGCGGCGAAATTAGCGCCGGTTGGGAGGGTCAGCCTCCAGTTCAGCCGCCGCCCCCCGGACCCTCGAGCCCGGGCTTGGTCATCTTCCCCAGGTCGAGCACCTTGTTGAGGGCCGCCTCGCTGACCCCGCGCGCGCGCGCGAGCTGGCGGATGGACTTGCCGGTCCGCATGGATTCCTTGGCGAGCTTGGCGGCCTAGTCATAACCGATGAGCGGGTTGAGGGCGGTCGCGAGCATGGGGCTGCGCTCGACGAGCTCGGGTCCGCGGTCGGTCGCCTGCAGGCCCTCGACGCAACGCTCGGAGAGGTTGCGCACCGAGGCGGCGAGCAGGGTGATCGACTCGAGCATCGCGACACCTGCCACCGGCATCATCACGTTCAGCTCGAAGAGGCTGCCCGACTGGCCGCTGACGAGTACCGTCGTGTCGTTGCCGTAGACCCGCGCGATGACCATTAGGAGCGACTCGACGATCACCGGGTTCACCTTGCCGGGCATGATGCTCGAGCCAGGCTGAGTCTCGGGCAGCCGGAGCTCACCGAGACCCGCGATCGGTCCGGTGCCCATCAAACGAATGTCGGAGCCGATCTTCCACAAGCTCGTGGCGATCGTTCTCAGGCCGCCGTGCGCCGCGACCAAGACGTCGAGCGTCGCCTGCGCGTGAAAGTGATTGGCCGACTCGCGCACCGGGAGCCTGGTCGCCTTGGCGAGGCGCCCGCACGCGATTCGCGCGTACTGGGGGTGCGAGTTGAGCCCTGTGCCGACCGCGGTCCCGCCGAGCGGCACCCGCGCCAGCTCTTCGATCGCGACTTGGCCCCGCCGGACGGACTCCTCCACCTGGCCCGCGTAGCCCTTGAACTCCTGGCCGAGGCGGATCGGCGTCGCGTCCTGCAGGTGGGTGCGCCCCGTCTTGACCACGGGCCAGAACTCCTTGCTCTTCACCTCCAGAGTCCGCTGCAACCTCTCCAGCGCGGGGATGAGCTCGTCCTGGATCGCAAGGGCCGCAGCGAGCTGGATCGCGGTCGGGATCACGTCGTTCGAGGACTGGCACAGGTTCACGTGGTCGTTGGGGTGGACGATCCTCGACCCGCGCTCGCCGCCGAGAATCTCGGTCGCGCGGTTGGCGATCACCTCGTTGGCGTTGGTGTTGGTGGACGTTCCGGAGCCTGTCTGGTAGATGTCGATGGGGAACTGCTCGTCGAGCTTGCCGTCGATCACCTCCTGCGCAGCGGCGGCGATCGCGCGCGAGCGGCGCCTGGCCAGGAGGCCAAGCTCGCGGTTGGTCTCGGCGGCCGCTTTCTTCACCATGCCCAGGGCCCGGATGAAGCGGCGCGGAAAGGGCTGGCCTGAGATCGGGAAGTTCAGCACCGCACGCTGGGTCGAGGCGCCGTAATACGCGTCGGCCGGAACCTCCATCTCGCCCATGGAATCGCTTTCCACCCGCGTCCGCTTCGCCACTAGAGCGTGGCGACCCCAAGGCTCTTCGCATCGGTGCGGCCGAGGCCGCCACCATTGCCT
>JBOHUP010000372.1:0-11450 GCA_050734615.1 Candidatus Dormibacteraceae bacterium
CGGTCGCCACGTTCTACGTCCCGGCGATCGCGACTTTCTCAGTGATCACCGCCACCTACACCAACCTCGCCATGACGCTCACCTTCTCCCGCGACGCAGGCTCGCTGAAGCGGATTCGAGGATCGCCTCTTCCAGTCTGGGCTTATATGACGGCTCGCATCACGCACGCGGTCCTGATCGCGATCCTCCTCGTAGCCCTCTGCTGCGCATTCGGCAAGATCTTCTACAACGCGACACTGCCGACCACGACGCTGCCGGCCTTCGCATTGACCGTGGTCGTCGGCTCGGCTTCCTTCTGCGCTCTCGGGGTCGCACTGACTGCCGTCGTGCCCAATGCTGACGCGGCTCCGGCCATAGTCAACGGAACTATCTTTCCCTTGCTGTTCATATCGAACGTCTTCATCCCGCTTCAGAACCCACCCCAGTGGCTGGACATCGTCGGCAAGATCTTTCCGGTGCGCCATTTCGCGGACGCGATGCTGGCATCGTTCTTCCAGTTGAGCGGTCCAGGACTGCACACCAACGACCTTCTTGTGATCGGCGCCTGGGGAATCGGCGGCTTGATCGTTGCCGTGCGTTTTTTCGACTGGGAGCCCAGAACGTAGTCGTGGCCACGATATTCACTCAAATCATCGAAGGGAAGATCCCCGGACGCTTCGTCTGGAAGGATGACGAATGCGTCTCGTTCCTGTCCCACCGGCCCCTGCGTCCAGGGCACGCGCTGGTGGTCCCGCGGCTCGAGGTCGACCACTGGCTGGACCTGAAGCCTGCGCTCCTCGCCCACCTCACCGGGACCGCGCGGGCGATCGGCCAGGCGCAGATGGCCGCCTTCAACCCCGCCCGCATCGGGCTGATGCTGGCCGGCCTCGAGGTGCCGCACTGCCACTTCCACGTCGTGCCCATCCGCGCCGTCCACGACTTGGATTTCGGCAACCAGGACCCCAGCCCGACCGCGGGCTCGATGGACGGCGCCGCGCAGGCCATCCGGCGTGAGCTGCGCAAGCTCGGGTACGCGGAAGCCGCCGGCTGACGCCGGGCTAAGATCCCAGCGCTTTCTCCAGCTGCTCGAGGTGCAGCTCGAGGTGGCTCACCAGTGGAAGGCGCGCCACCTCCTCCGCGCTGATCGCCGTCCCATCCTCGATTCGAGCCGCTCGCCGCAGGGCCGACGGCTCAGCCGCGCGCAAGGTTGTGATGGTTCGCTGGTGGTCGGCCATCGCCATCCGAACCAGGTCGGCCGGCTCGAGCTGGGCCATCTGCTCGCCGGCAACGTCGCGGACGTTGACGTTATCGAGCAGGTTGAGATCGCTCATCTGCCCACTCGAGATCTTGTGGACGAGGACGCCGTAGAACTTCGAAAGAACGGCGATATGCGCGAGGATCTCATGACTGCTCCATTCACCCTCGCCGCGACCGGCGGTGACGCGAGGACCCATCTCGGCAAGTCGCGCAGACGCCTTCTCGAGGCGGTCAGCCAGCAGGTCGCGGTCATGGTCGAGGAACTGGTCGAGGAACCCGCGGACGTCGGTCAGGGTGAACGCCGTGCTCTCTATTTTCATTGCGAGCCCAATCTAAGCGAGAATCGAGCCATGTGCTACTCAGACAACGCAAGGGTTCCCCTGCCTCCCATCAGTGGCGCCGCGGCCGACCAGGGCGACATGACACTGAAGTCAGCCGACGGTACCGAGCTCATGGCCTATTTCGCCCGCGCAGCCAACCCGACCGGTTCCGGCATGGTGGTCATGCCGGACGTGCGGGGATTGCACCAGTTCTACAAGGAGCTGGCGCAGCGATTCGCGGAAGCCGGCATCGACGCGGTCGCCATCGACTACTTCGGCCGCACCGCAGGCATGGGCGATCGCAGCGAGGCCTTCGAGTACATGCCGCACGTCGAGAAGACGACTTCGGAGAACATCGCCCAGGACGTGGCCGCTGCCGTCGCTTATCTCCAGTCGAAGGAAGGCGGGGCCGTGGAGGCGGTCTTTACGGTGGGGTTCTGCTTCGGCGGGTCGAGCTCGTGGAACATGTCAGCGCTGCAGCCGGAGTTGAACGGGTGCATCGGCTTCTACGGAAGGCCGTCCCGCAGCGAGCCATATGTCTCGCGGATGAAGGCGCCGCTGCTGCTGCTGGTCGCCGGCGCGGACGCGGCGACCCCGCTCGAGGTGTCTGAAGAATTCGAGCGCACCCTGAGCTCTGCTGGAGTACCCCACGAGCAGCAGGTCTACGACGGGGCCCCGCACAGCTTCTTCGACCGCTCCTTCGCGCAGTGGAAGGAAGCGTGCGACGACGCGTGGCGTCGCATGCTGGCCTTCGTCAAGAAGGAAAGCTGACCACTTCGACCTGAAGTCCTAAGCCGGGGGCGCTCGTATAGTCGGGACCGTGGCAAAGCTGGCCGTCAGGGCCAAAACGGCACCCGGGGCAACGCCAACGCTGCCGGACGGCCTGATCGCCGCCCTGGAGCGTCGCCGGGCCGGCATGGCCAGGCACATGGCGCGCGCAGTCGTCGGACTCGTGCGGTGGGACGGCTCGACCGGGGTCCCGCCCCAACGATCCGCCATAGTGCGGGCTTGCGAAGCGGGCCTCGATTTGTTCCTGGCGACGGCTCGCGAGGCCAGGCCCGCCACCAACGAAGAGCTGCGCCGCGTGGCACAGCTCGGCATCCTGCAGGCGCGAAGCAGCCAGTCCGTCGAGCCGATCCTTGCCGCCTATCGAATTGCGGCGCGGGTCGCGTGGGACGAGATCCTTCGTTCGTGGCGCGACCACACTGAGGCCACGCCTGAGGCGATCATGGTCACGGCCAACTACGTCTTCGCCGCGCTCGACCAGGTGGCGGCCGAGGTCACGAAGACATACCTCCACGCACGAGAGCAGCACATGCAGCGCGGCACGCGTGCGCAGGCGCGCCTTTTCCACGCGCTGATCAGCGACAGCTTTGACTCAGAGCTCGAGCTGCAGAAGCAGGCGCTCGCCCTCAACATGCCGATCGCCGCGACCGGCTACGTCGCCGTGGTCTGCAAGCTGATCACCGGCAGCCGTGACAACGAACGCGGCGGCGAGGTGCTGACCGAGGTGGCTTCGTCGCTCGAGCTTCCGCGCGGAGCGATCCAGTATTCGACCGATCCGAGCACCCTGGTCGTGCTGGTGCCGGCGGAGTCTCCCGCCGGCGTGGACGCGGGGCGTCAGTTCGTGTTGATGCTCCAGGACGAGGTCACCAGGCGCTCCGGCACCGTCAGGTCGCGCGTGCGCGCTGGAGTCGGTGGCTACCACGCGGGGCTTCGCGGTATCTCGCGCTCCTACCTCGAGGCGCAGCAGGCGATTGAGACCGGCCGCAAGCTGCGTCCGGAGGCCATCGTGCACGGCCACGACGAGGTCATCCCCCACCTCGTCCTGGCCCAAAACCCCAGGCTCGCCGAGCGTTTCGTCGCGCACACGCTGGGCCGCCTCATGGATCCGAAGATCCGCAACCGCGAGCCGCTCCTCGAAACGCTGGAGGCCTATCTCGGCCGCGGATCAGTCAAGGAGGCCGCTGCCGAGCTCAGGCTGCACCGCCACACCGTGCTCTACCGCCTCGACAAGCTGCGCGAGCTGCTTGGTGGCGACCTGGACTCGCCGCCGGCCCGCCTGCGTTTGCAGCTGGCCCTGGACCTGCGAAAGCTCCTCTAGGCAGGTTTCTGGACTTGAGGTCCAAATAATGGTGGCCGTTTTACCACCCCAGGCCAGTGCCGGTTGGCCCTGACGTCCGTATGCTTTGGGTATGACATCCAACTCAAACGGACGCCGCGTGGCTGTCACCGGCATGGGCTTCATCACCCCGATCGGGAACGACCTCGAAACGGTGTGGTCGAACATGATCGAGGGCGTCTCGGGTATCGGCCACATCACCCACTTCGACACCACAAGGTTCGACTGCAAGATCGCGGGCGAGGTCAAGGGGTTCAACCCCGAGGACTACATGGACCGCAAGACCGCGCGGCACATCGGCCGTTACTGCCAGTTCGCCCTGGCCGCCTCCAAGCAGGCGCTTGCGCAGGCCGGGCTCGACCCTGCGGAGATGGGGCCGGACGACGTCGGAGTCATCGTCAGCTCGGGCATCGGCGGCATGGAAGAGATCGAGAAGAGCCACACCGCGTTGATGGAGCGAGGTCCCAAGCGGATCAGCCCCTTCACGGTGCCGATGATGATCGCGGACATGGCGGCGGGCATCGTCGCCATCCACACCCATGCCGGCGGCCCCAACTACGCCATCGTCAGCGCCTGCGCGTCCGGATCCCACGGCATCGGCGAAGCCTCGGAGATCATCAAGCGCGGAGACGCGGTCGCGATGCTCGCCGGTGGGTCGGAAGCGACCATCACCCCTCTGACCATGGGCGCGTTCAGCCAGATCAAGGCCGTCAGCGAACGCAACGACGAGCCTGAGAGGGCCTGCCGGCCATTCGACCTCAACCGCGACGGCTTCGTCATGAGCGAGGGCTCGGTGATGCTGGTGCTCGAGGAGATGGACCACGCGAAAAAGCGCGGTGCGAAGATCTTTGCCGAGATCGCCGGTTACGGCGCAAGCGCGGACATGTATCACTTCACGGCCCCTCAGCCCGAGGGCAAGGGCGCGATCCGGGCCATGCGCAGCGCGCTCAAGAAGAGCGGGGTCGAGCTGACCGACGTCGGCTATGTCAATGCCCACGGCACGTCGACCAAGCTGGGCGACGTCGCCGAGACCAAGGCGGTCAAGGCCGTGTTCGGGGACCACGCGTACACGCTCGCGGTGAGCTCGACCAAGTCGATGCACGGTCACCTGCTCGGGGCGGCGGGAGCGATCGAAGCCGCGGCCTGCGTGCTCGCGCTCGACCGCGGCATGCTGCCACCCACCATCAACCTGGACACTCCAGACCCGGAATGCGACCTCGACTATGTGCCCAACAAGGCGCGCAAGTCCGACATCAAGGTGGCCATCTCGAACTCGTTCGGGTTCGGCGGCCACAACGCGACCCTCGTCATCAAAGGCCCGAAGGGCATCAACTAATCAGGAGTTAGCGAAATGGCAACCCAACTGGTGTTCAGAGAGCTGCAGGAGCTCGCCGGCGAAATCCTCGGCGTCGACCCCGACCAGGTGCAGCTCGAGAAGAGCTTTGCGAAGGACCTGGCCGCGGACTCGCTCGACCTCGTCGAGCTGATCGCCGCCATCGAGGACAAATACGATGTCGAGCTTCCTGACGACGAGCTCGAGAAGATGAAGACGATCGGCGACCTCTGGAAGTTCCTGGAGCAGAAGACCGCCGAGCGGCTGGAGGCATAGCGCCATGGCCATCACAAACGTCTACCGCACACGGTCGGACGCGGTACCGCTCAGGTCATTCAAAGCGAAGGGGCGCCCCAGCGCGATCGCCGGGGTCGGCGTCTACGCGCCGAACAAGGTCATCACCAACTTCGACCTCGAGAGGTTGATGGACACCTCCGACAAGTGGATCACCGAGCGCACGGGCATCCACCGCCGCCACATCGCCGAGCCAGGCACGACGACCCTCGAGCTCGCCACCAAGGCGGCCCGGGGCGCGCTGGCCGCGGCCGGCATCACCGCCCGAGACCTCGACATGATCCTGGTCGGCACTTCCTCGCCCGACGGTCCTTTTCCCTCGATCGCCTGCCGCCTCCAGGATGAGCTCGACGCGCCGGGCGCGGTGGCTTGGGACACGCTCGCGGCGTGCACGAGCTTCATGTACGGGCTGTCCATCGCCGACTCGTTCATCGCGACCGAGCGAGCCGACACCGTGCTGGTGATCGGCGCCGAGGTGCTGTCCCGCATGCTGGACTACAACAACCGCGGGACCGCAGTGATCTTCGGCGACGGCGCGGGAGCCGCCGTCGTGCGCACGGCGCCGAAGGGAGCCGGCTTCTTGAGCTGGTGTCTGGGCTCGGACGGCCGTGGCTACGCACAGGTCACCGCGGGGAACATCGAGAAAGGTGCTTACGCAGCCCAGGACCCGCACCCCCACATCGAGATGGTGGGTCCTGACGTGTTCAAGTTCGCCGTCGACATCTTCATCCGCCAGGCCAACGAGGTCTGCGAGCAGGCGGGCGTCGCCATGGACGACATCGACCTGTGGGTTCCCCACCAGGCGAACTACCGCATCATCGACGCCGCTGCGCGCCGCATCGGGCTGCCCATCGAACGGGTGGCGATCAACATCGACGAGTACGGAAACACCTCCAGCGCTTCCATCCCGCTGGCGCTCGAGGAGGCCATTCGGAAGGGTCGCGTCAAGTCGGGAGACCATGTTCTGCTGGCCGGGTTCGGCTCGGGGTTGACCTGGGGCGCAGCCCTCTTGAAGTGGGCATAGCGCAGATGACATGGGAATAGCCCAACTCACAGGACCGATTGCGCTTCTCTTCCCGGGCCAGGGAGTGCAGAAGCCTGGCATGGGCAAGAACCTGCACGACCGTTACCCGGCGGCGCGCCGCGTGTTCGAACGCGCCGAAGAGGTTCTGCAGATGCCGGTGCGACAGCTCTGCTTCGAAGGGCCGGTCGAGGAGCTCAATCGCACCGACGTCATCCAGCCGTGCGTCATGACCGTCAGCTGGGCCGCGTACGAGGTCTGGCGCGAGAGCTATGGCTTCGAGAACGTGAGCGTGACCGCCGGCCACAGCCTGGGCGAGATCGCTTCGCTTGCCGCCGCGGGGTCGATCCCATGGGAGACCGCGCTGCTGCTGGTCAAGGAGCGCGGCCGGATCATGGCCCAGGCCGCTCACGAGCAGGCCGGCGGCATGATCGCGATCGTCGGCCTCGACGAGTCGAGCGTGGAGACGATCCGAGGGCGGGCTTCGGAGAAGGGAAAGCTGTGGATCGCCAACCGCAATGCTGACGTCCAGTTCGTCCTGTCCGGCGAGGTGCCGGCCGTCGAGGAGGCCGAGCGACTGGCTCTGGCGGCCGGGGCGCGTCGCGCGCTGATCCTCACGATTCCGCTGGCGGCCCACACCCCGCTGATGGAGGCAGCCGCGGCGGCGTTCCGCAAGGTGGTCGATCGCCTGCCGATCAAAGCGCCCTCGATACCCATTCTGGCCAACGCGTCCGGAGAGGCCCTGCGCACCGTGGGCGCGCTGCAGGACGAACTGCGGCTGCAGATGCTGCGCCAGGTCGACTGGGCACGGACGATGGTCTCGATGCGCGCCATGAAGATCCGCACCGTGGTGGAGCTAGGTCCAGGCCGCGTCCTCGCCAGCCTGGCCGCCAAGCACATCCCGGGGGTCGACACCTGGAACGCCGAAGAGCTCTTCATCGACTTCGGGGGCCCCGAAACCGCGTAGCGATGGCAGACCTGGACGGGAAGACCGCGCTGGTCACCGGCGGGGGCAAGGGCATCGGCCGCGCGATCAGCCAGGCCCTCGGCGAGATGGGTGCCCGCGTGGTCGTCAACTATCGCGCCGACAAGACGGCGGCGGAGGAGACCGCCGCGTCCCTGCCCAACGCAACCGCGCACCAGGCGGACGTCAGCGACCCGGCCCAGGTCGAGGCGATGGTCAAAGCCATCGGTCGAGTCGACGTGCTGGTCAACAACGCGGGGGCCGTTCGCGACAAGCTTTTGATCCAGATGGCTCCGGCCGACTGGGAGGAGCTCATCCGCACCGACCTGATGTCGGCCTTCGCGACCACACGTGCCGCCATCATGTCCGGCATGATGCGGGCGCGCTGGGGTCGCATCGTCAACATCTCCTCGATCGTCGGCCTGACCGGCAACGCGGGGCAGGCGAACTACGCCGCCGCCAAGGCCGGGCTGATCGGGTTCACCAAGTCGGTCGCGCGCGAGTACGGGTCGCGGAGCATCACCTGCAATGCGGTCGCGCCAGGTTACGTGCGGACCGAGTTGACGACAGGCTCGCTGTCGGACGAGATGGTCGTTGAGCTCGTCAAGCTGACGCCGATCAAGCGTGAGGGTACCGCCGCGGACGTCGCCGCGGCCGTGGCCTTCCTGTGCTCAGAACGCGCGGGCTTCATTACCGGCCAGGTCATAGCGGTGGACGGCGGGCTTTCTCTGTAATGGAGATCGCGGAGACCCCTCGGCAGGTCGCGATCCAGGGCGGGCCACTGCCCGAGATCCTGCTGCCGACCAACTGCCCGGGATGCGGCGTCGGCCTGGAGGTCCTCGAGCTGCTAGTGCACAACTACGTGTGCCCGGCGTGCGGGCACCATTTCCGACTCGGCGCCGACGTCTGGATTCCGCTCATCGCGGACGACGGCTCGTGGCAGGAGCGATGGGCCGACGTGCGCTCCCACGATCTCCTGAACTGGAAGGTGCCCAAGCCCTACCAGGAAGTGGTCGAGCAGCTCCTCGCGGAGGGTCTGAACGAAGCGGTCCGCACCGGGACCTGCACGCTGGCTGGCCACCCGACATGGCTGGCCGCGTTTGATTTCGGGTTCGTCGGCGGAACGCTGTCGATCGTCGCCGGCGAAAGGCTGGCGCGCGGTATGGAGCAGGCGGCCGCGTCGCACGTCCCCTACATCCTGGTGTCCGCCTCAGGCGGCGCACGGATGCAGGAAGGAGTCCTGGCGCTCATGCAGATGGCCAAGGTCAACGCGGCGGTCGGGCGCCTTCACGCCGCCGGGGTGCCGTTCTTCTCCGTTCTCACCGACCCCACGTTTGGCGGCACCGCGGCCTCGCTCGCGCTGCTGGCCGACATCAACATCGCGGAGCCCGGTGCCGCGATCGGGTTCACCGGCCCGAGGGTCATCAAGCAGGCGACGTATGCCGACCTGCCCCCAGGCTTTCAGAGCGCCGAGTTTCAGCTCGCGCACGGCCAGATCGACGTGGTGCTTTCACGGACCGAGATCCGGCCCCTCCTCGCACACTTGCTGGACATGTACTCGTGACCCCACGCAAGGCCGGTACGAAGCCAAACGGGCTGAGCGTGTGGCAGGTCATCGAGCTGGCCCGCCATCAAGACCGGCCGTACTCGCTCGACTACATCCGCCGGCTCGCCCCCGACTTCATCGAGCTTCACGGCGACCGTCTCTCGGGCGACGATCCCGCCCTGGTCGGTGGCGTAGGCACGTTTCACGGGCGCACGACGGTGTTCCTGGGCCACCAGAAGGGGCGCAGCCTCAAGGAGCGCGTCGCTCGGAACTGGGGCATGATGCACCCCGAGGGCTACCGCAAGGCGATCCGCCTCGCGCACCAGGCGGCGAAGTTCACCTTCCCGATCATCTCGCTGATCGACACCCCCGGCGCGTATCCAGGCGCGGGCGCGGAGGAGCGCGGAATCGCGGCCGCGATTGCGCAGGCGATCATGGAGTGGTTCCGCATCCCGGTGCCCATAGTCGCGGCCGTGATCGGCGAAGGTGGCAGCGGTGGGGCGTTGGGGATGGGCGTCGCGGACCGCGTGATCATGCTGGAAAACGCCATCTACTCTGTCGCGTCGCCGGAGGCCGCCGCGTCGATCGTCTGGCGCGACAACACGCGCAAGGTGGAGGCCGCGGAGCAGCTGCAGCTCACGTCACGAGACCTGATCGCGATGGGCGTTGTCGAAGAGGTCGTTCGGGAGCCTGAGGGCAGCGCGAGCGCGGACTATGACGCGGCGGCCCGCGCCCTGGATGAGGCGCTGCACCGACACATGACACCGCTGCTGGCACAGCCGGTCGAGCAGCTGCTGCAACACCGCTACGAGAGGTTCCGATACATCGATTCGCTCGTGCATGCCGAACCGCAATTCGGCCCCAAGATCGACTAAGAGGCGGGGGTGACGACTGCGTGCCTCCGCCCGCGGAACCCTCCCGGGAAAACACTGTGACATTAGGAGTCGATATGCACCAGCACGATCGAGAGCGGCCGAGGTGATCCCGGGGCTCAGGCCATCCCGGCTATAGATAAATGAGGGTCGTCGCGCAGCGCGTGGCTTCGGGGGCGGTGAGTTGGGACGACGGCGGCCAGCGGCGCCTTGCAACCATCGGGCCCGGTTATGTGTTGTTGGTGGGTGCGGCATCAGATGACGACGAGAACACGGTGCGCAGGCTCGCGGACAAGGTTATCGACCTGCGCGTCTTCGCGGACGAGGCGGGCAGGATGAACCTGAGCCTGGCCGACGTCCACGGATCGGCCTTGATCGTGTCCCAGTTCACGCTTTTCGCTGAGATGGGCAAGGGACGCCGGCCGAGCTTTCTGAAAGCGGGCGACCCAGCCCGCGCACGGGAGCTCTACGAGACGTTCGTGCAGCGCTTTCGCGAGCGGGGAATAGAGATGCGGACCGGCAGCTTTGGAGCAGACATGCGCGTGAGCATCGAGAACGACGGTCCGGTGACGCTCGTCCTGTCCTCGGACGATTGGTTGACGCGTGTCTGAGCGCCGCCAGGCGCTCGCCCCTTACGCGGCCTTGATCGGGCTTGCCCTGATCTGGGGGGTTTCATTCCTCCTGATCAAAATCGCGATTCGAGACATGAGCCCGACCTCAGTGCTGCTCTTCCGCTCGACTTTTGGCTGCCTTATGCTCGCGGTGATCGTCCGCCTGATGGGCCGGCCGCTCTTCAGCGTGGGATGGAGGACGCGCATCGTCTCGTTCGGGATCATGGCCGTCACCAACGCCGTCATTCCGTGGGTCGCGATCGCGTGGGGTGAGGAGCACATCACCAGCGGGCTGGCGAGCATCCTCAACTCGACCACGACGTTGTGGACCGCGGTGCTCATCTACTGGGTGATGCCATCCGAGCGCCCGAGCGTCGTGAACTACGTCGGCGTGCTCATCGGTTTTGCGGGAGTCGTCATCCTCGTGTTGCCGGACGTCTTGGCGCACGGCCTCTCGGGAAACGTGTTCGGCTCCCTCGCGGTCGTTGTCGCCTCGCTTTCCTACGCGGTCAATGCGCTGTACCAGCGCCGCAAGATGCGCAGCGTCAGCGTGTTCGAGGTGAGCCTCGGACAGCTGGTCGCCTCGGTCATCTTCGCGATCCCGATCGCCGCCCCCTCTATCCCGCACATTCACCTCGCTGTGGCATCGATGGCCGCAGTCGTCGCGCTCGGCGCGGGTGGATCCGGAATCGCATACCTGCTCTACTACTACGTGATGAACAGGCTGGGCGCCGTGCGCGCCGCGGGCGTGACGTTGCTAGTTCCCATCACCGCTGTCTTCTGGGGAGTGCTGCTCCTGCACGAGTCGTTCGGCGCACCCGTCATCATCGGCATGGTGGTGATCCTCGCCGGGATCGTCCTCACCAACCTCAGGCGCTCTGCGCAGGCCCAACCGGCGGCGAAGGCCGACTCGGCGGCCGCTTGACCGACTTCATCGAGGGGCACGCGGCCCAGGTTCGCGACGCCGCCGAGCGAATCCGGCCGCACGTTCGGCGAACCACGACGCTGACCACCGATCTCGACGCCGACCTGCGCCTGAAGCCTGAGTGCTTCCAGGTCACCGGCTCCTTCAAGCCACGAGGGGCCTTCAACGCCGTGCTCTCGCTGGTGGCCCGCGGAACGCGGCCGCGC
>JBOHUP010000373.1:0-2973 GCA_050734615.1 Candidatus Dormibacteraceae bacterium
GTTCTGCCCAGGTCGGCACATCCATACCGGCGTCGACCTTGCGGCCCCGGTCGGCACCGAGGTTCGGTCCGCCACGTTGGGGGTCGCCCATCTTGGCTTTGACCCCAACGGAGCCGGCATGTACGTCCTGGTCAGGGTCGACGCACACGTGCGCGTCTTCTACTGCCACCTGTCCGCGTATCGGGTGACGAACGGTGGCGCGGTCACGCCTGGGCAGGTGATCGGGCTGGTCGGTGAGACCGGGCGGGCGACTGGTCCGCACGTGCACTTCGAGGTCCAGGTCGACGGCACATCGGTCGACCCCGCCGCCTGGCTGGCCTCTTAACAGCCTGGGTTGGAATCGGGTTACGCAGCTCCTACCTTGGAACCAAATTCACGGAGGTGGTGCAATGGTCAACAAGGTTTTACTGATCGGCAACCTGGTGGCGGACCCCGAAGTCAAGGCGACGCCGAAGGGGACATACGTCGCGAACATCAGGCTTGCCACCAACACGTACACAGGCAAAGACGACGAAGGCAAAGCGCGCGAGCAGACAGAGTTCCATTACCTCGTGGCGTTCGGCAAGATCGCCGAGTTCGCGGGGCAGTACCTCCACAAAGGCAGGCAGATGTACGCGGAAGGGCGGCTGCAGACCAGGAGCTGGGAGGACACCGCGGGCCAGAAGCGCTACCGCACCGAGGTCGTCGTGGAGCACCTCGAGGCCCTCGGCCCCAAGCAGCAGGAGGCCGCCGCGTAAAGCCCATCAACCGAAGACGCAGAGGGTCCTCGGGCAGTAATCTTGTAATCGATGCCCGAGGACATCCGCGCCTGGTTCACCGCCAGGATCCCGCCTGGCTGGTTTGCCGGGCCGTCTGAGATCAGCTTCGACAACGAAGAGATCCTGGTCGTGGGCCCTTTGCCGGACGTCGAAGTGGCGAGCGCCACTGCCGAGGAGAACCTTCGAGGCGCCCGGCAGGCCCGGATCGACCGGTTCCGCGAGGAGTCTCGGGCCGACCGGGTTCGCCTGGCCCGCGAGGCCGAGCGCGAGTTCCGGCGCAAGGTGGCCTGGGGCGCCCGATGCGGGAATGAAACCAAGGTCTTCACGACTCTCAGCGTCCCGGTGATGACCCGGCTGCGCATGTCCGAGCGGACGATCCTGGACACCCTGGTCGCGGGCGGCGTCGCCCGGAGCCGCAGCGACGCCCTCGCCTGGTGCGTCAGGCTCGTCGGCATGCACCAGGCGGACTGGATCAAAGGACTCCGTGAGGCTCTCGTCAAAGTCGACGAAGTTCGCAGTAAAGGACCGCTGAACTAGTTAGTTCGGTTGATACTGTGGCCACATTGATCGCCGAGGGCGAACGCCGGCTCGCCGTCATCATGGGTGCCGGTCCAGCCGGTTTGACCGCCGCCTATGAGCTGATGCGGCACAACGTCCCGATCACGGTGGTCGAAAAGGACGCCAATCAGGTCGGGGGCCTGGCTCGGACCGCGGATTACAAGGGCTATCGCTTCGACATCGGGGGCCACCGATTCTTTTCCAAGAACCAAGAGGTCGAGGCGCTGTGGACGGAGATCCTCGGCGACGAGATGCTTTCCAGGGATCGCCTGTCGCGCATCTACTACCGCGGCCGGTTTTTCGCATATCCGATCAAGGCATTCAACGCCCTGTGGAATCTCGGCCCGGTTGAGGCGGCGCGCTGCCTCGCCAGCTACGCGCGCGCGCGGTTGCAACCGGTGAAGAATCCCAAGAGCCTCGAGGACTGGGTGCGCAACCAGTTTGGCTGGCGGCTGTACACGATCTTCTTCAAGACCTACACGGAAAAGGTCTGGGGGATCAGCACCAAGGAGCTCTCGGCCGACTGGGCCGCACAGCGCATCAAGAGCCTGGACCTGTGGGTGGTGATCCGCAGCGCGCTCCTGCCGGGGCGTCGCGCCGGCAGGCGCGGCGAGGTCGTCACCACGTTGATCGACAAGTTTCGATACCCGCGCTTCGGCCCCGGCCAGATGTGGGAGCGGGTCGCCGCCCTGAGCGCGGACAAGGGCCACCCGGTCCTGCTTGGCCGGACTGTCGCGCGCATCAACCACACGGGTGGACGCGTGAGGTCGATCACGACAAAGACCAGCTCGGGCGAACTCGAGACGCACACCGGGACCGAATTCATCTCCAGCATCCCGGTACGAGAGCTCATCGCGAAGCTGGAACCTCTGGCTCCCGACCCGGTCCTAAAAGCGGCTGAAAGCCTGTCCTACCGCGACTTCATCACAGTCGCGTTGATGATCGATAAGCCTGATCTCTTCCCTGACAACTGGATCTATATCCATGACCCCAGCGTCAAGGTGGGGCGTGTGCAGAACTTCAAGAACTGGAGCCCCGCGATGGTGCCCGACCAGACCAAGACCTGCCTGGGCCTCGAGTACTTCTGCTTCGAGGGTGACGGGTTGTGGGCGATGGACGACGCGGCCCTGGTCGACCTGGCGCGCACCGAGCTCGCCCAGCTCGGCATCTGCGCCGCGAGCGACGTTTTCGATGGCGTGGTAGTGCGGCAGCAGAAGGCTTATCCCGTGTACGACGACCAATATCAATCGAAAGTTGAGATCATCCGCCACTACCTCGAGAGCGACCTGCCGAATCTTCACCTCGTCGGGCGGAATGGGATGCACAAATACAACAACCAGGACCACTCGATGATGACCGCGCTTCTGGTGGCGCGGAATATAGCCACCGGCTCAACGTTCGACCCGTGGAAGGTCAATGCGGACGCCGTCTACCACGAAGACATCACGAAAGGCGAGGCCGACCTGACTGGCCGACAGGTCCCGAAGCGGATCGCCGCCGTAAAGACCTAGACGGTTCTCGGCCGCGTGAAGTTGAACGCGATGAAGCTGGCGACGGCCAGGACGGTGAACAGGATCGCGTGCGTGGTGTGATGCGCAGCATGTGGATCGGTCACGAAGATCTGGATCATGCCGAAGTAATACAAAACCGCCAACAC
>JBOHUP010000374.1:0-3654 GCA_050734615.1 Candidatus Dormibacteraceae bacterium
GGAACGAACCGAAACTCGCGCCCGGCCCTGACCACCTCCCAGCCGCCCTCATGGACCAGCCGTGATGGTGGTAGCAGACTTCTTCGGCGTCGCGCGCAAAGCCGTCGGGGTCGGCGGCATGGCGGGCATAGCGGCAGAGCAGGCGAAGATCCCGGACCGGCAGCCTGCGAGCGTGCTCCAGCATCTCCGATTCGACGAAGAGCTCGCGCTTGCCGCCCAGTTGCTCCCGCAGGTGACAGAGCACCGAGACCGACTGGTACTACCTCGACGAGTTCACCTTCCGATTCAACCGCCGCCGCTCGCGCCGTCGTGGCTTGCCCTTCCGCCGGCTCCTGGAGAACGCCGTGAACGTAAGTCCGTTGCCCTACGACACCATCGTCGGCCGCACCGGTAAGCCCCGGCTGCCCCGGCTGCCCCGCCGAGCACCTGAGTGATTCGCAAATAGGACCTGAGTCAATTAAATAGTCAGGTGAGAAGATGGTACAAACAGACGTTTGGGTGGGTCAATCTCCTTTACAGCGAAAGATCGGACCGCCCTTTTCGTCAATTTGGGAGTCCCCCAAAAACCAGGTCCGACCTGTCTCGTTAGGCGGCGACTCGCTCCAAGAAACCAGGTCCGACCCGTCTCGTTAGGCGGCGACTCGCTCCAAAACCAGGTCCGACCTGTTTCGTTGGTGGGGGACCCCCGCACAGCTCAAGCGCACCCTTCACTCCCCGAGCCCATCCAGACCACCCTCTTCCTAGGCTGTTCTCTCTGATGCGTCGCCGCCCGCTCCACCCAGCCACCCAGCCTCCTGCGTCTCCCCGAACACCCGCGCCACCCAGCCTCCCCAGCCCCCCGCGTCTCCCCGAACACCCGACCTGCCTGCGTCTCCCCGAACGCCCAGCCTCCCTCCCTAATGCGAGTCCTCCCGGTGGTGCTCGATCTTGGTTCCGTGCGAGAGCGTGGCGTGGATCGGGCAGTACCGGTGGCACGCCCAGTCGAGCGCCTGCTCGACCAGCTCCTTGTCGTACTTGCCGTCCCAGCCGCAGTGAAACGTGACGTCGATCTTGTTGAACGCCCGGGGCCAATCCTCGTACTGGTCGCCCTCGACCACGACCTCCAGCGACCGCAGCGGCTGCTTGAACTTCTTGAGCAGCAGTACGGCGTTGAGCCCCGTGCATCCGCCAAGCGCGCCGAGCAGCATCTCAGTGGGGCGCATGGCCGAGTCCTCGCCAAAGACCGGCGGCTCGTCGATGGCTGTCTTGTGTCCCGATGCGGACTCGATATCAAAGGCAACCTTCTGACCAGACCACCGGGCGATCGCCTTAGCCATCTGCAGGAACAATAGACTCCACGCCATGCCAGAGGACGTGCGTTCCCGTTTCGCCCCCGTGGCCGCCAACTACTCGCGCGCGACCTTCCACACCTCCTCGGAGCGCCTGCAGGAGGTCCTCGACCTGGGGCAGCCGAAGAAGGGCGACCTGGTCCTCGATGTCGCGACCGGCACCGGCAACACCGCCTTCGCGCTGGCGCCCTACGTGCGCCGTGTCATCGGTCTCGACCTGACCCGCGAGATGCTGGATCAGGCGCGGCGCATCACCGCTGAGCGCAACATCACCAACGTCGACTGGGTGCTCGGCGATGCGGCGCAGCTCCCGTTTCCGGACGGCACCTTCGACCTCTACACCGTCCGGGCTGCGCCGCACCACTTTCCCGACGTGGATCGGTTCATGGATGAGGCACTGCGCGTGCTCAAGCCGGACCGGGACGCCATCCTCGTCGACTGCGCCCCTCCTATACCCGCGCGAGGCCTGATGCATGAGGTCGAGGTGCGTCGCGACCCCTCACACGTGCGCTCGTTGACCGTCGACGAATGGGCTGCGCGTTTGGAGCGCGCCGGCTTCGAGGTCGAGAGCGCACAGGCGCGTGAGCTCGATTGGAACTACGAGGAGTGGATGAACACCATGGCCGTGGCGCCGGATCTTGCCGCGGAGCTCGCGACCATGATCGAGGCGGCCGAGGGAGAAGCGCGAACGCAGCTCCACCCCGTGCGACGCGACGGCAAGCTGTGGCACGCGTACTGGCACTGCCTGATTCGCGCCCACAAGCCCGCCGAGTGAAAGGTTCGCTCGAGGAGGGCGAGCTCGTGCTGCTGGTCGACAAGGTCGGCCGCCGGCACCGAATCCGCCTCAAGGCCGGCGAGCGCCACTCGCTTCACTCGGGCATCGTCAACCATGACGATCTCATCGGCGGCCCCGAGGGTGTGATCGTGACCACCCAGATGGGGGCGAGGCTGCTGGCCGTGCGGCCGACCTTCGCCGAGCAGGTCACGGGCCGTGTCCGCCAGGCCCAGCCGATCTATCCCAAAGACCTGGGCGCCATCCTCGTCGCGGCCGACCTCCATCCGGGAGCCAGGGTGCTCGAGGCCGGCACCGGCACCGGCGCCCTGACGCTGGCGGCGCTGCGTGCGGTCGGCCCGCTGGGGCTGGTCGTCAGCTACGAGCAGCGCGAAGAGTTCCTCGAAGCCGCGAAACGGGGCATCGGCGAGACTTTCGGCGAGCTGCCTCCCAACCTCGAGCTGAAGCTAGGGGACATCTACCTCGGGGTCGAAGAGCGCGACATGGATCGCGTCCTGCTCGACGTGCCCGAACCCTGGCAGGCGGTGCCTGCGGCCCGGGCGGCCCTGCGGCCCGGCGGCATTCTCTTCGCCTTTTGCCCCAACACGAGCCAGGTCCAGAGGTTCTTCGACTGCCTGCGCGATGTGCGGGGCTTCGGCATGCTCGAGGTCTTCGAGCTGCTCCAGCGCGGCTGGACCGTCAGGGGCCGCAGCCTGCGTCCTTCTCATCGCATGGTCGCCCATTCCGGCTTTCTCTGCTTCGCCCGGCGCCTCGCCCACGACGAGCTGTTCGAGCCCGAAGGAGAGGGGTTCCGGTAACGATTCGGCGGCCTCATCCGTTTCATGGGCATGGGGCGGCGCGTCCTACGAATCGTCCTTCGACTCGTCTCAGGAATCGTCACTGTTGCGATCGTCGCCGTCGCCCCCATCGCCATCCAGAACCGCCTCACGTACGGGACCTTCGCCACGACCGGGGCCCCGCCCCGCGTCGATTACTGCGGCCGGCGATACTACCCCGCGACCTCGCCGGCCTCGGCAACGCTCGCGCACGTGGAGGCCTCTCTCGCGCTGGACGAGCGGCACGGGCTGGCGCGGATCGGGGTGGCGCCGTCCGGCATGCCAATCGTGACCAACCTCAATCCATCCGCTGCGCCGGGGGCGCATGGCTCCAACGTCTGCACGATGGAGCTTTGGGTGCAAACCGGGCCGGACTCGTACGCCGGCTACAGCCTGAGCGGCGGTCCGTAACGGGCTAGGATTGGGTGCCCATGGCATCCGATTTCGGCGAGGCACAGCGAGCGCCGGTCCACGTCACGGTCACGGGCGCCGCCGGGCAGATCGGCTACGCCCTGGTCTTTCGCATCGCCTCGGGTCAGCTCCTCGGCCCGAACCAGCCGGTCGTCCTGCGCATGCTGGAGATCGAGCCGGCCATGAAGTCCCTCGAGGGCGTCGCCATGGAGCTCGACGACTGTGCGTTCCCCCTGCTGCGTGACATGGTGCTGACCAGCAAGACCGAGGAGGCGTTCGACGGCACCTCGTGGGCGCTCCTCGTGGG
>JBOHUP010000375.1:0-3190 GCA_050734615.1 Candidatus Dormibacteraceae bacterium
CACCACGCCTGATCTCGAGATCGACCCCATCCACCGCCCGTACCGCCATGCCGCCCTGCCCGAACCCCGTCAATGGAAAGTGCTTGTAGACGTTCTGCACCCGGAGCAGGACCGGATCGGGCTTGACGGCTGTCGCCGGCGCCCTTTCAGTCGCCTGCATTGGCCGGAGCTTTCAGCTTCTTGGCCGCATCAAGTGAGAGCGCGCTTGCCTTCGCCGCCTCGATATCTTCGTCCTTGACATTCCGCATCATGACCCAGCACCGAGCCTCCTGATTGGCAGCGACATCTTCGAGCTGCGGCTCGTCGACCTTGCAGCGCGGAATCACAAATGGGCACCTAGGGTGAAATCGACAACCAGGAGGAGGCTTCAGGAGGTCCGGCGGCAAGCCCTTGATGCTGACCAGGCGTTCCTTGCGGGCTTCGTCGACCCGCGGCACTGAGCGCAGGAGCGACCAGGTGTAGTGATGCTGCGGGCTCTTGAATATCTGGTCGACCGGTCCCTCTTCGACGATCTGCCCCGCGTACATGACGATGACTCTCTGGCACAGGCTCGCGACCAGCGCCATGTTGTGTGTGATCAGCATCATCGCCGTGCCAAGCTCGCGGTTGAGCTGCTTCATCAGCTGGATGATCTGGGCCTGCACGGTCACATCAAGAGCCGTCGTCGGCTCGTCCGCGATCAACAGCGCAGGCTCGTTCGACAGCCCCATCGCGATCATGGCCCGCTGCCGCATGCCACCAGAGAACTGGTGCGGGTAGTCGTTGACACGGCTCTCGGCGGCGGGCACACGCACCCTCTTGAGCAGCTCGACGACCCGGCCGTGGGCGAGCTTCTGAGTAAAGCGCTCGTGCGCCGTCATCGCCTCTTCGATCTGGAACCCGACCTTGGTGACCGGATTCATAGAGGTCATCGGATCCTGGAAGATCATCGCGACGTCGTTGCCGCGGAACTCGCGGATCTCGTCGTCATCCATCTTCGTCACATCGAGCCCCCGGAACAGGATCCGGCCCGACACGATCCTCCCCGGCTCCGGCACCAGGCGAAGGATGGAGAGCGCGGTCATCGTCTTGCCGCAGCCCGACTCGCCCACCACACCGACGGTCTCACCTGAATCGACGTGAAGGGTGACCCCGTCGACGGCGCGGACGACGCCTCGTGATGTGAAGAACTGGGTGCGCAGATCCTCGAGCTGTAGGAGTGTTTCTGCCACCTGCGCTGAACTTTACGTGACTAGCGCTTCATTCGTGGGTCGAGCGCGTCCCGGAGCCCGTCGCCGATGAAGGTGAACGAGAGCATGGTGAGCGCGACCGCAACCGCTGGAAAGATGACAAGCGCCTGGTCGGCGAAGATCGCGCCGTAACCGTCCTCGATCATGACTCCCCAGCTGGGTTCGGGAGGGCGAATGCCGATGCCCAGGAAGCTGAGCGCCGCCTCGGTGAAGATGGCGGCCGGGATACCGAATGTCAGCGTGACGATGACAGGGCCGAGAGAGTTCGGCAGCAGATGCTTGAGGATGAGCTTGACAGGCGGCGTGCCGGTCATCTTCGCGGCCTCGACGTACTCCTTCTCCTTGATCGACAGCACTTGCCCTCTGACCAGGCGGGCCAGACCGACCCAGTTGACCAGCGCTATGGCGGCGAAGATCGTGAGCAGTCGCGGGCCATTGGAAAAAGCGGCCACGAAGACCAGGACCAGCAGGAGGTCGGGAAACGCGTACATGATGTCGGTGAACCGCATCAGCAGGTTGTCGATCCACCCACCGAAATAGCCGGAAACCATGCCGATGGTGCCGCCGACGATGAGGATCAGGAACTGGACGATGATTCCGATCGACAGCGAGATCGACGCTCCATAGAGCACGCGCGAGAAGACGTCTCGGCCGAGGGCGTCAGTGCCGAAGAAATGCTGCAGCGACGGTGGGGCGACGCTGTTGGTGACATCTTGCTGGAACGGGTCCTGGGCCAGATGGAGGATCTTCCAAAGTCCACCGGGCGTCGTCGGCAGGCGTGCGCCGAGGGCGAGGATGATGAAGATGGTGACGACGACGAGACCGATCACGGCCAGCCTGTTCCGGCGGAACCGGACCCAGGCGTCCTTCCACAGGCCGGTCTGCTCGGGGACGTCCCAGTCGACCTGCTGGGCAACTCCGATCGCCGTCGCCATCAGCCGGTCAGCCTCACGCGCGGGTCGAGGAAGACGTACAGGACGTCGACGACCAGGTTGACCAGGGCGATCATGAACGCGAAGAGCAGCGTCGTGCCGAGGATCATTGTGTAGTCCCGACCGGAGATCGAAGTGACGAAGCTTCGTCCAATGCCGGGGATCTGAAACAGTGTCTCGACGATGAACGATCCGGTGATCAGGAACGCAAACGTCGGGCCCAGGGCGGTCACGACCGGGATGAGCGAGTTCTTCAGCACGTGCCGGGTGACGACCAGCCTTCCCTTCAGGCCCTTGGCCCACGCGGTCCGTACGAAGTCCTGACGCAGCGTTTCGAGCGTGCTCGACCGAGTGAGCCGGGCGATGTACGCGGTGGGCAGGGCGCCCAGGGTTACCACCGGCATGATCAGCTCGGTCTGGAACGGGTTGTATGGACTCGGCATCCCCCCCGTGGCCAGATAGAAGTTCCCCCCGGTGAGCTTGTTCAGGCCGATCGCGAAGACGATGATCAAGAAGATCCCGACCACGAAGTTCGGCGTGGACGCGAACACCGTCGCCATGCCGAGCGCGCTGTAGTCGGCCCACGAGTTCTGGCGCATCGCCGCGATCACGCCGAGCCCGACTCCGATCGGGACCAGCAAAATGAACGTCACAGCGCCGAGCGTGAAGGTGTACGGCCAGCTCTCGAGAAGCAGCGTCGAGACCTGCTGGCCGGGTGAGCGCAGAGAGTCGCCGAAGTCGAAATGGACGGCGCCCCAGACGTAAATCACGAACTGCTGCCAGAGCGGCTTGTCGAGTCCGTACTTGATGTTCAGGTTGTTGATTACCGACGGCGACAGCTGCCGGCCCTCGCGGTCCCATGGGCCGCCCGGCGCGAGGTGCATGAGAACGAACGTGATGAGGATGACGAAGAAGAGGACCGGGATCATCCACAGCAGGCGCCTGACGATGTAGATCACCAGGGTCGCGGCCCTGCCCTGGGGGATCCAGCTGCGGACGGGTTGGGCGCCCCTCCGAGGAGGGGCGCCC